>JAQZAY010000158.1 GCA_029239415.1 Pseudomonas sp.
GCGGCCTGGGCATCCCGGTCGGCCGCCTGCGCAAGATGTCGATGGGCGACGATTACCTGTCGGCCTTCACCGTCGGCGACCAGCTGCTGTGGGGCGCCGCCGAGCCGCTGCGCCGCATGCTGCGGATCCTGCTGGAGCGGTAAGCGCGTTTTGGCTGGACAAGAAACCCGTGCTGGTGACAGCGCGGGTTTTTTAATGGGCGTGCCGGAGGTCGCCTTTGGCGAGTCCAATCAAGTAAAGTGCGCTCCCGCCGTTTCAGCAGAGGATTTTCCCATGACCCAGCCCATTGATATTGCCGTAGTCGGTGCCACCGGCAGCGTTGGCGAAACCCTTGTGCAGATCCTCGAAGAGCTGGATTTTCCAGTGGCGACGCTGCACCTGCTGGCCAGCAACGAGTCGGCCGGCAGTGGCGTGATGTTCCGCAGCAAGAGCCTGCGCGTGCGCGAGGTGGACAGCTTCGATTTCAGCCAGGTGCGACTGGCATTCTTCGCGGCAGGCGCGGCGGTCAGCCGCAGCTTCGCTCCCAAGGCGCACGCTGCGGGCTGCTCGGTCATCGACCTTTCCGGAGCGCTGGAGCAAGCGCCGGCGCTGGTCCCGGAAGTCAATGCCGGGCAATTGCAGCAGATGCCGTTGCCAGCCATGATCTGCAGCCCGAGTGCCGCTGCCGTGGCCCTCTCGGTGGCGCTGGCACCGCTGAAGGGCCTGCTCGATATCGAGCGCGTGCAACTGACCGCCTGCGTGGCGATCTCGGGCCAGGGCCGCGAAGCGGTCACCGAGCTGGCGCGCCAGACTGCCGAGCTGCTCAATGCGCGTCCGCTGGAGCCGCGTTTTTTCGATCGCCAGGTAGCGTTCAACCTGCTGGCCCAGGTCGGCCCCAGCGACCAGCACGGCCATGGCGCACTGGAGCGTCGCCTGGTGAGCGAGTTGCGCGCGCTGCTGGACTTGCCTTTACTCAGGATTTCGGTGACCTGCATTCAAGTCCCGGTGTTTTTTGGCGATAGCTACAGTGTGTCGGTACAAAGCCGTCGTCCGGTCGACCTGCCGGCGGTCAATGCCGCGCTGGAGGCCGCCGAGGGCATCGAGCTGGTCGAGCCCGACGACTATCCGACCCCGGTCGGCGACGCAGTGGGGCAGGACGTGGTCTATGTTGGTCGTGTACGCCTGGGCATCGATGAGCCAGAACAGCTCAACCTGTGGCTGACCACCGACAACGTGCGCAAGGGCGCGGCGCTCAATGCCGTGCAAGTGGCGCAATTGTTGATTAAAGGTTTTGCGTAAAAGATACTGGACGGCAATTTTGTCCTGCACCGTCACCGGGTCTGGGGGCGATCAATACAAGGGAAGAGGTCATGCTTCGAATTCGCACACTGGTCCTGGCCATTGCCACAGCCTCCGCGCTGTCGTCTGGGATGGCGAATGCCCTGGAACTGGGCGAGCTGACGCTCAGGTCGGCGCAGAACCAGCCGCTGGATGCCGAGATCGAGCTGCTCGATGTACGCGACCTCGCCGCCACCGACGTGGTCCCCAGCCTCGCGCCGCCGGAAGAATTCTCCAAGGCGGGAGTGGAATATGCCCCCTATCTGGAAGACCTGACCTTCATCCCGGTGATCGTGCCCAATGGCAGGAGCCTGCTGCGCGTGACCTCCAGCCAGCCGCTGCCGGCACCGGTGGTCAAGTTCCTGGTACAGGTGCTGTGGCCCCAGGGCCGCTTGCTGCGTGACTACAACATGCTGCTCGACCAGGCACAGGCCCAGGGCCGCCAGGCGCAGTCGGGCGTCGCGCCTGCCGTGAGCTATACCACCCGGCCCCGCGATACCCTCTGGCAGATTGCCGCGCGCAATACGCAAGGCGGCTCGGTGCAGCAGACCATGATCGCCATCCAGGCGCTGAACCCGGATGCGTTCATCAACAATAACATCAACCTGCTCAAGGCCGGACAGATCCTGCGCATGCCCGATCAGCAGCAGGTCCAGGCAACGCCCCAGGGCGAGGCGATACGCGATGTCGCCGAGCAGTATGCGGCCTGGCGTGAAGGCCGGCGCCTCGGTCCGCGCGCGCGGCAGCTGGACGCCACCCGGCGCGGCAGCGCCGAGGACGCGCCTTCGCGCATCGCACAGCAGGACAACCTGCGGCTGGTGGCCCCCAGCAGCGAGGCGGCGGCCAGCGACAGCAAGGCCCTTGGCGACCAGCTGGCAGTGGCCGAGGAACGCCTCGATACCACCCGGCGAGACAACGAAGAGCTGAAAAGCCGCGTGGCCGACCTGCAGAGCCAGCTCGACAAGCTGCAGCGCCTGATTGCCTTGAAGAATGACCAGCTGGCGCGCCTGCAAGGCCAGGGCGGCGCCGCGCAGCCGCCAGTGGCATTGCCAGGCGAGGCGCCGACGTCCCTGCCAGGCCAGGCACCAGCGGCATTGCCTGAAGCAGCGCCGGCCGGGTCGGCGGTGGACCCGCAGTTGCCCCAGGGTGAGCCGGTGATCGACCCGGCACCCGCTGCCGTCGACACCGCACCGGTGCCGGCACCGGGCGCCGAGGCTACACCGCAGGAGAGCGCCCAGGACGCGTCTGAAGATGGCCTTGCCAGCCCGCTGTGGCTGGCCCTGATCGCCGGTTCCGCGCTCCTGGCCTTGCTGTTCCTGCTGTTGCTCCTGGCACGCAAGCGCAAGGCCGACCAGGAAGCCGAGAAGCATGTGCGCATGGCCCGGGCGCTGGCCGAAGAGGGCGAGCGCGGCCCGGACCCGGACTTCTCTGCCACCCGCTTCGACGACCTCACCGTGTCGGAGCCGGGCGTGAAGCTTTCGCCTGGCATGGTTGCTGCCTCGGCCGCCGCCGCCACCGCTGCCGAGCACCCGCCTGTGCCCGCCCCGACGCCTGCGCCGGCTCCCGAGCCTGATGCGGCCCCGGTGGTGGCCAGCGTGCTGGCGACGCCCGCTGCGATCGACAAGGTCCTGGAAGAGGCCGAGCAGAGCATCGCCCAGGGGCGTCTGAATCATGCAGCCGACCTGCTGGAGCCGGCGGTCGCGGCCCAGCCCGATCGCAGCGAGCTGCGCCTCAAGCTGATGGAGGTATACGCCCGGCAGGGTGATCGCGACGCCTTCGTGGGCCAGGAGCGCCAGCTGATGGCTACCGGCCAGAATCACGCCGATGCCGAGGCGCTCAAGCAGCGCTTCCCGGCCATGCTGGGAGTGGCCGTGGCCGGTCTCGGCGCCGCTGCGCTGGCGGCCAAGCTCGATGCGCAGTATGTCCAGGAGCTGCTGGAGGAACAGCAGCCGGCTTCCGAACCGGCTGGCGCGGCGCCAGTGCCCGAGGCACCCCTGGCAGATGACGAGGCGCCGGACGACGTCTTCGACCTCAGCCTGGAAGACGACCTGCTGCTCGACGAGCAGCTGCAGGCCCAGATAGACGAAGAAGCCATGGGTGCCACACCAGCGCAGCTTCAGGCGAGCGAGCCGGTGGCGGGTGCCAGCGAGGCCGACGCCGATTTCGAGGCGTTGCTTGCCCAGGCCCAGGCCGATGCCGGCGGCAGCCCGGACGACCTGGCCGACTTCGACCTGGACATCGGCGAGCCTGTGCCGGTGACGCCGGCCGAGCCTGCGCCCGATGCGCCGGTGGATGTCGCGGCAGAGCTGGCCGCCTTCGACGCCATGCCCGACTTCGACCCGATGTCCGAGCTGGAGCTGCCGGAAGACTTCGACCTGTCGCTCTCGCTGGACGATGCGGCGACAGCGGACCCGCGGCTGACCTCGGCGCCGGGCCAGGCTGGCAGCGAGCTCGACATCTTGCCACCGGGCCTTGACACGCCATCGGATGAGCCGCGCTTCACTGCCGAGGACGCCGCCCGTGAGCCGGTCGACGACCTGGACTTCGAGTTCTTCTCCGGTACCGACGAGGTCGCCACCAAGCTCGACCTGGCGCGCGCCTACATCGACATGGGCGACCAGGACGGCGCGCGCGATATCCTCGACGAGGTGGTCAAGGATGGCGACGACACCCAGCGCCTGGAGGCCCAGGACCTGCTCTCGCGACTGGTCTGACCCTGCGCGACCAGAAGACGACGGCAGCCCAGGTGGCTGCCGTTGTCGTTATAATGCCCGCCATCCGTTCAATCCACAGGTTCTGGTTTCATCTTGGACATCATCGATAACGACGCGGCCGAATCAGCGGCCGAGGGTTTTTTCCGCATCGCCCTGGGCGTCGAGTACAAGGGTTCCCGTTACCATGGCTGGCAGCGCCAGGCCAACGGCGTGCCCACCGTGCAGCTGGCCCTGGAGCAGGCCTTGTCGCAAGTGGCCGACGCACCGGTGACGGTCTCCTGCGCCGGGCGTACCGACGCCGCCGTGCATGCCTGCGGCCAGGTGGTGCACTTCGACACCCGCGCGGTGCGCAGCGAGCGTGCCTGGACCATGGGGACCAACCTCAACCTGCCCCATGACATCAGCGTGAGCTGGGCGCGGCAGATGCCGGCGCATTTCCATGCTCGCTTCAAGGCCATGGCCCGGCGCTATCGCTACGTGATCTACAACGACCCGATCCGCCCGGCGCACCTGGGCGAAGAAGTCACCTGGAACCACCGGCCGCTGGATGTCGAGCGCATGGCCCAGGCGGCCCGGTACCTGCTCGGCACCCACGACTTCAGCGCCTTCCGCGCCGGCCAGTGCCAGGCCAAGTCGCCGGTCAAGCATATCCACCACCTGCGCGTGACCCGCCATGGCCAGATGATCGTGCTGGACATCCGCGCCACCGCGTTTCTCCACCACATGGTGCGCAATATCGCGGGCGTGCTGATGGCCATCGGTGCCGGCGAGCGTCCCGTCGACTGGGTCCGCGAGGTGCTCGAGAGCCTTGACCGGCGCAACGCGGGCGTCACCGCGCACCCGTACGGGCTGTACCTGGTGCAGGTCGAATACCCCGAGGAGTTCGACTTGCCGCAGCGTTACATCGGCCCACACTTTCTCACCGGCTTCGAGGCGTTGTCGGCTGACGCCCCTGGCGTCATTTGCTAACATCCGGGACTTTCCGAACAGACGAGGTTCGCGCGCCATGAGCACCGTTCGCAGCAAGATCTGCGGGATTACCCGTGTCGAGGATGCCCTGGCCGCAGCCGAGGCGGGTGCCGATGCCATTGGCCTGGTGTTCTACGCCAGGAGCCCGCGGGCCGTGGACGTGCGCCAGGCGCGCGAGATCATCCAGGCCCTGCCGCCCTTCGTCACCACGGTGGGGCTGTTCGTCAACGCCAGCCGTTGCGAGCTGAACGAGATCCTCGAGGCGGTGCCGCTGGACTTGCTGCAGTTTCACGGCGACGAGGCCCCGGCCGACTGCGAAGGCTATCATCGTCCCTGGATCAAGGCCCTGCGCGTGCGCCCCGGCGATGACCTGCATGCCGCCTGCCAGCGCTATGACAAGGCCAGCGGCATCCTGCTGGACACCTACGTGGCCGGGGTCCCCGGTGGCACCGGCGAGGCCTTCGACTGGTCGCTGGTGCCAGAGCGCCTGGGCAAGCCGATCATCCTCGCCGGTGGCCTGTCGCCGGACAACGTCGGCCAGGCCATCGCCAGGGTGCGCCCCTACGCGGTGGATGTCAGCGGCGGGGTCGAGCAGGCCAAGGGCATCAAGGATCCGGCCAGGATCGAGGCATTCGTACACGCGGTAAAGCAGGCACAGGCGCGGATGTGACGGCTGGCTGTGCGCCATCGTCCATAGCTTTCGCAGCGCTCGCTGCCAAAGAATTTGAGCTCAAGGGCAGGGGTGTGGTCGGGAAGCCCGGATCCGCCACTTGCCATCACTGGAGAAAGAAAGCATGAGCAACTGGTTAGTAGACAAACTGATCCCTTCGATCATGCGTTCCGAGGTCAAGAAGAGCTCGGTGCCCGAGGGCCTGTGGCACAAGTGCCCGGCCTGCGAGGCCGTGCTGTATCGCCCAGAGCTGGAAAAGACCCTCGACGTCTGCCCCAAGTGCAACCACCACATGCGCATCGGCGCACGTGCGCGCATCGATATCTTCCTCGATGCCGAAGGCCGCGCCGAACTGGGTGCCGACCTGGAGCCGGTCGACCGCCTGAAGTTCCGCGACGGCAAGAAGTACAAGGACCGCCTGGCTGGCGCGCAGAAGCAGACCGGCGAGAAAGACGCGCTGATCTCCATGAGCGGCACCCTGATGGGCATGCCGGTCGTGGTCAGCGCCTTCGAGTTCTCCTTCATGGGTGGCTCGATGGGCGCCATCGTCGGCGAGCGCTTCGTGCGTGCCGCCAACCATGCCCTGGAAAACCGCTGCCCGATGATCTGCTTCTCGGCCTCCGGCGGCGCGCGCATGCAGGAAGCGCTGATCTCGCTGATGCAGATGGCCAAGACCTCGGCGGTACTGGCGCGCCTGCGCGAAGAAGGCATCCCGTTCATCTCGGTGCTGACCGACCCGGTCTACGGCGGCGTCTCGGCAAGCCTGGCAATGCTCGGCGACGTGATCGTCGGCGAACCCAAGGCGTTGATCGGCTTCGCCGGCCCGCGCGTGATCGAGCAGACCGTTCGCGAGAAACTGCCAGAAGGCTTCCAGCGCAGCGAGTTCCTGCTCGAGCATGGGGCCATCGACCTGATCATCTCGCGCGGTGACCTGCGTCCGCGCCTGGCGCGCCTGCTGGCGCAGATGACCGGCCAGCCGACGCCGGCGGAGGCCCGTGAGCCCGTCACGGAGGCGGCAGTCGTCGCATCATGAACCCACGTTCCCTGGGCGATTGGCTCGCCTACCTCGAGCAGTTGCACCCTTCGGCCATCGACATGGGCCTGGAACGTTCGCGGCAGGTGGCCGAGCGGCTCGGGCTGGGCAAGCTCGCGCCCCGGGTGGTGACCGTCACGGGCACCAACGGCAAGGGGTCGACCTGCGCGTTCATTGCCAGCCTGCTGCAGGCCCAGGGCCTGAAGGTCGGGGTGTACAGCTCGCCGCACCTGCTGCACTACAACGAGCGGGTGCGCATCGACGGCCGCGACGCCAGCGATGAGCGCCTCTGCGAGGCCTTTGCCGCCGTCGAGGCGGTGCGTGGCGATACTTCCCTGACCTACTTCGAGATGGGCACCCTCGCGGCGTTCTGGCTGTTCAAGCAGTCGGCGCTGGACGCGGTGGTGCTCGAGGTCGGCCTGGGCGGGCGCCTGGACACGGTCAACCTGATCGACGCCGACCTGTCGCTGGTCACCAGCATCGGCGTCGATCACGCCGACTACCTGGGCGATACCCGCGAATCGGTGGCCTACGAGAAGGCCGGTATCCTGCGCCAGGGCAAGCCGGCCCTGTGTGGCGACCTCGATCCGCCACAGCCCTTGCTCGACAAGGTGCGCGAGCTGGCCTGCCCGTTCTTCGCGCGCGGTGGCGAGTTTGGCCTTTCCAGCAGCGCGCAGCACTGGCAGTGGCACGGTACGTCAGCCGACGGCGCTGTGGTCGAGCTCGACCCGCTGCCACTGCTCGACCTGCCGATGGAAAACGCCGCGCTGGCGCTGCAGGCCTACCTGCTGACGGGCCTGCCCTGGGACGCCGGGCAGATTCGCCAGGCGCTGCTCGATACCCGCATGACCGGGCGCCTGGATCGCCGGATGCTGAACTGGCAGGGCAAGCCGCTGGAACTGCTGCTGGACGTGGGCCACAACCCGCATGCCTCCGAGTACCTGGCGGCGCGACTGGCTTCCCGGCCGCGTGCCGGGCGCAGGCTGGCGGTGTTCGGCCTGCTGGCCGACAAGGACCTCGATGGCGTGATCGCGCCCCTGCAAGGTCTGGTGGACAGCTGGGCCGTGGCACCGTTGGATACCCCCCGCACGCGTCCGGCGGCTCAACTCGAATCTGCCCTGACGAACCTCGGCGCGGCGGTGAAGTCCTATGCAAGTGTCGACGCTGCCCTCGAGGGGCAGTGCGCGCAGGCAGCGGCAGGCGACCAGGTCCTGCTGTTCGGATCGTTTTTCTGCGTCGGCCAGGCATTGCAATGGCTCGAGCGACAGGCGGGGGAGGGTGGAGTAGATGGCAGTGCTGGATAAAGGGGTCAAGCAGCGCATGATCGGTGCGCTGGTGCTGGTCGCGCTGGCGGTGATCTTCCTGCCGATGCTGTTCACCCGTGAAGACGAGATGCGCCAGGTTCGGGTGGACGCGCCCCAGGCGCCGAGCATGCCAAGCCCGCCACCGGTCCAGGTCGAGCCCGTGCCGGTGCCCGAGCCCGAGGT
>JAQZAY010000159.1 GCA_029239415.1 Pseudomonas sp.
GATCTTGTTGCGCGCGCCGAAAATGTACTTGCCCATTTTCGGGTTCCAGTAACGGGTCTGGTGGCCGAAGTGCACACCGGCCTTCAGCATATCGCGCATGTTGACTTGGGACATGATAGTTCCTTGATAAGTCGGGTTGGGCCTCCACGTATCCCAATGACCAACCCGCGATTCCAGCGGAACCGGGGCACCCAGGTCATCGTGTCGACACGTGTGTGGGTTTGAGCTCCGGGGTCATCCCCGAAAGCGGCGCATGTTATACCACAGGGCGCCTGCAAACGGAACACGGATCGCCGTCATCTGTCAGCGGCCCGTGCATTGTCGCCCAGATCGCCAGCCTGCTCTGCTAGAATCGGGCCTTTCCTGTTTGTTTGCGCCCCGCGCGGCGCCGTAGAGAGCCTGCAATGACCGTAACCATCAAAACCGCCGAAGACATCGAGAAGATGCGCATCGCCGGCCGCCTGGCCGCCGAAGTCCTGGAAATGATCGAAGAGCACATCAGGCCCGGTGTCACCACCGAAGAGCTCGACCGCCTCTGCCACGACCACATCGTCAACGTGCAGAAGGCCGTGCCGGCGCCGCTCAACTACAAGGGCTTCCCCAAGTCGATCTGCACCTCGATCAACCACGTGGTGTGCCACGGCATCCCGGGCGAGAAGCCGCTCAAGGATGGCGACACCCTGAACATCGACGTGACGGTGATCAAGGACGGCTACCACGGCGACACCAGCCGCATGTTCCATGTCGGCACCGTGGCGCCATGGGCCGCGCGCCTGTCCCAGGTCACCCAGGAATGCCTGTACAAGGCCATCGAGCTGGTCAGGCCTGGCTGCCGCCTGGGCGACATCGGCGAAGTGATCCAGAAGCACGCCGAGAAGAACGGCTTCTCGGTGGTACGCGAGTTCTGTGGCCACGGCATCGGCAAGGTGTTCCATGAAGAGCCGCAGATCCTGCACTATGGGCGCGCCGGCACCGGCATGGAGCTCAAGGAGGGCATGACCTTCACCATCGAGCCGATGATCAACCAGGGCAAGGCGGACACCAAGGTGCTCGGCGATGGCTGGACCGCGATCACCAAGGACCGCAAGCTCTCGGCCCAATGGGAGCACACCCTGGTGGTAACCGCCTCGGGCTACGAGATCTTCACCCTGCGCAAGGACGACACCATTGCCCGCACCTCGGCCTGACCTTTTCCAGGAACGCGACTAGATGCCCCAGGTGGATCCCGATCTGTTCGACCGTGGCCAGTTCCAGGCGGAACTGGCACTCAAGGCCAGCCCCATCCCGGCCTTCAAGAAGGCCATTCGCCGGGCGGGCGAGGTGCTCGACGCGCGCTTTCGCAGCGGCCGCGAGATCCGCCGGCTGATCGAGGATCGCGCCTGGTTCGTCGACAACATCCTGCAGCAGGCCTGGAAGCAGTTCGCCTGGCACGACCAGGCCGGCATCGCCCTGGTCGCCGTCGGCGGCTACGGGCGTGGCGAGTTGCACCCGGGCTCGGACATCGACCTGCTGATCCTGCTGGGCAACGCCGAGCACGAGCGCTATCGCGAGGCCATCGAAGGGTTTCTTACCCTGCTGTGGGACATCGGCCTGGAAGTGGGCCAGAGCGTGCGCACGGTCGAGGAATGCGTCGAGCAGGCGCGCGCCGACCTGACGGTGATCACCAACCTGATGGAGAGCCGCACCATCGCCGGCCCCGAAGCCTTGCGCCAGCGCATGCTCGAGGCCACCAGCACCCAGCGCCTGTGGCCGAGCAAAGAGTTCTTCCTGGCCAAGCGCGCCGAGCTCAAGGCCCGCCACCACAAGTACAACGACACCGAGTACAACCTCGAGCCCAACGTCAAGGGCTCGCCGGGCGGTCTGCGCGACATCCAGACCGTGCTCTGGGTCGCCCGCCGCCAGTACGGCACCCTCAACCTGCATGCGCTGGCGGGCGAAGGCTTCCTGCTGGAAAGCGAGAACGAGCTGCTTGCCACCTCCCAGGAGTTCCTCTGGAAAGTGCGCTATGCGCTGCACATGCTCGCCGGGCGCGCCGAGGACCGGCTGCTGTTCGACCACCAGCGCAGCATCGCCGCGCTGCTGGGCTTTTGCGACGAGAGTCCCAAGCGCGCCATCGAGCAGTTCATGCAGCAGTACTACCGGGTGGTGATGAGCATCAGCCAGTTGTGCGACCTGATCATCCAGCATTTCGAGGAAGTCATCCTCGCCGATGACAGCGGCAGCACCCAGCCGCTCAACGCCCGCTTCCGCCTGCACGATGGCTACATCGAGGCGGTCAGGCCGAACGTGTTCAAGCGCACCCCGTTCGCCATGCTGGAAATCTTCGTGCTGATGGCCCAGCACCCGGAGATCAAGGGCGTGCGCGCCGATACCGTGCGGCTGCTGCGCGAGCATCGGCATCTGATCGACGACAACTTCCGCAACGATATCCGCAACACCAGCCTGTTCATCGAGCTGTTCAAGTGCGAGATCGGCATCCACCGCAACCTGCGGCGGATGAACCGCTACGGCATCCTCGGCCGCTACCTGCCCGAGTTCGGCCTGATCGTCGGGCAGATGCAGCACGACCTGTTCCACATCTATACGGTCGATGCGCACACGCTCAACCTCATCAAGCACCTGCGCAAGCTGCAGTACACCCCGGTGTCCGAAAAATTCCCGCTGGCCAGCAAGCTCATGGGCCGCCTGCCCAAGCCCGAGCTGATCTACCTGGCCGGGCTGTACCACGACATCGGCAAGGGCCGCCAGGGCGACCACTCGGAGCTCGGCGCGGTCGATGCGCAAGCCTTCTGCGAACGCCACCAGTTGCCGGCCTGGGACAGCCGGCTGATCGTCTGGCTGGTGCAGAACCACCTGGGCATGTCGACCACCGCCCAGCGCAAGGACCTCTCCGACCCGCAGGTGATCAACGACTTCGCCTCGCTGGTCGGCGACGAGACCCACCTGGACTACCTCTACGTGCTGACCGTGGCCGACATCAACGCCACCAACCCCAGCCTGTGGAACTCATGGCGCGCCAGCCTGCTGCGCCAGCTGTACACCGAGACCAAGCGCGCCTTGCGCCGTGGCCTGGAGAACCCGCTGGACCGCGAAGAGCAGATCCGCCGGACCCAGAGCGCCGCGCTCGACACGCTGATCCGCGAGGGCACCGACCCGGACGACGTCGAGCAGCTGTGGTCGCAGCTGGGCGACGACTACTTCCTGCGCCATACCGCGGCCGACGTGGCCTGGCACACCGATGCGATCCTCCAGCAGCCGGCCGACGGCGGCCCGCTGGTGCTGATCAAGGAGACCACCCAGCGCGAGTTCGAGGGCGGCACGCAGATCTTCATCTATGCCCCGGACCAGCATGACTTCTTCGCGGTGACGGTGGCGGCCATGTCCCAGCTCAACCTGAACATCCATGACGCCCGCATCATCACCTCGAGCAGCCAGTTCACCCTCGACACCTATATCGTGCTGGACAACGACGGCGGCTCGATCGGCGACAACCCGGCGCGGGTCAGGCAGATCCGCGACGGCCTGACCGAGGCGCTGCGCAACCCCGAGGACTACCCGACGATCATCCAGCGGCGGGTACCACGCCAGCTCAAGCACTTCACCTTCGCGCCCCAGGTGACCATCCACAACGATGCCCAGCGCCCGGTGACCATCCTCGAGCTGACCGCCCCCGATCGCCCTGGCCTGCTGGCGCGCATCGGCAGGATCTTCCTGGAGTTCGACCTGTCGTTGCAGAACGCCAAGATCGCCACCCTGGGCGAGCGCGTCGAAGACGTGTTCTTCATTACCGATGCCGACAACCATCCGCTGTCCGACCCGCAGCTGTGCGCCCGCCTGCAAGAGGCGATCGTGCAGCAGCTGCAGGCCGGCCAGAGCAGCGACGCCAACCCTGCCCGCGTGAATTTTTAACGTTTGACGAGACCCCGCGCCGATGAACCATGCCTTGACCCAGCTCCAGCCCTACCCGTTCGAGAAACTGCGCGCCCTGCTCGGCAGCGTGACGCCCGCGGCGGACAAACGCGCGATTGCCTTGTCGATCGGTGAGCCCAAGCACGAGTCGCCAGCCTTTGTCGCCAAGGCCCTGGCCGACAACCTGGACAAGCTGGCGGTCTACCCGAGCACCCTGGGCCTGCCTGCCTTGCGCCAGGCCATCGGCCACTGGTGCGAGCGCCGCTTCGGCGTGCCTGCCGGCTGGCTGGACGCCGACCGCCATGTGCTGCCGGTCAACGGCACCCGCGAAGCGCTGTTTGCCTTCACCCAGGCGGTGGTCGATCGCGCCAACGAGGGCCTGGTGATCAGCCCCAATCCGTTCTACCAGATCTACGAGGGCGCGGCCCTGCTGGCCGGTGCCACCCCGCACTACCTGCCGTGCCTGGACAGCAACGGCTTCAACCCCGACTTCGACGCCGTGCCTGCCGAGGTGTGGCAGCGCTGCCAGATCCTGTTCCTGTGCTCGCCCGGCAACCCCACGGGCGCCCTGGTGCCGATGGACACGCTGAAGAAGCTGATCGCCCTGGCCGACGAGCATGACTTCGTGATCGCCGCCGACGAGTGCTACAGCGAACTGTACTTCGACGAGGAAAACCCGCCGCCGGGGCTGCTCAGTGCCTGTGCCGAGCTTGGCCGCAGCGATTTCGCCCGCTGCGTGGTGTTCCACAGCCTGTCCAAGCGCTCCAACCTGCCGGGGCTGCGTTCCGGTTTCGTCGCGGGCGACGCGGCGATCATCAAGCCGTTTTTGCTGTACCGCACCTACCACGGCTGCGCCATGCCGGTGCAGACCCAGCTGGCGAGCATCGCCGCCTGGCAGGACGAGGACCACGTGCGCGCCAACCGCGACCAGTACCGCGCCAAGTACGACGCGGTGCTGGAGATCCTGCAGCCGGCGATGGACGTGCAGCGTCCCGATGGCAGTTTCTACCTGTGGGCGAAGGTGCCTGGTGACGATGCCGAGTTCTGCCGCGACCTGTTCGAGTCGCAGCACGTGACCGTGGTGCCGGGCTCGTACCTGTCGCGTGAAGTGGACGGGATCAATCCCGGCGCGGGCCGCGTGCGCATGGCGCTGGTCGCGCCGCTGGCCGAGTGCATCGAGGCCGCGCAGCGGATCCGGGCGTTCCTGCAGGACAAGTGATCTCGGCAAAGGCAGCTGACCCCCCATGGAACGGGCGCTACCTGGCATGCCCCAGGTTCGCCTCGCTCATGTCCAGCTCGCCCAGCACCTTGCGCACGACATCGTCCCCGACCAGGTGCTGGCGGTGCAGGTTGTACAGCTCCAGGCGCTGGGCGCGCAGGGCCTTGATCCGCAGGCGGCGCTCGAGCTGGTCCATCTGTTCGGCCAGGGCACGCCCCTCCTCGGTGTCGTTGTAGCTGTCCAGCTGTTCACGGTACTCGGCCATCAGCCGGCCCTTGAGCTCGGCGGCCATGATGGCCTGGGCGGCGTCCTGGGTGGCGCCCGCCTCGACCACCTCCTCTGCCTCCAAGGCATGGATCGCCGCCTCGGCCGTGCGCCGCCAGGCTTCCTGGACCTCCTGCTCCAGCTTTTCATCGGGGCTCTTGTCCACGCCGCGCAACAGCACCGGCAGCGCGACGCAGGCTGACACCAGCGACAGCAGGATCACCCCGGCGGCAATGAAGATCAGCAGGTCGCGCTCGGGGAATGGCGTGCCGCTGGCGAACAGCAAGGGCACCGACATCACACCCGCCAGTGTCACCGCACCGCGCACGCCACCCAGGGTCAGCAGCCAGCACGAGCGAGCGGTGGGCAGCAGCACCAGCGCTGGCTTGCCGCGCCAACGACGGATTACCCCGATCGCCCGCCAGATGCTCTGGACCCAGACGAAACGCAACACGATCAACACCCCGAAGATCGCCAGCACATCCAGGCAGCGATACGCCAGCGTCGGCCACAGGGAGGGTTCGTGGCTGGCCACGGCCTTGACGATGTCCGGCAGTTGCAGGCCCAGCAGCAGGAAGATCAGGCCGTTGAAAGCGAACTCCAGCAGCGACCAGACACTGCGATTGAGCAAGCGTGTGCTGGTCTGGCGCGGCAGCAGGTCGAGCCAGCTCTGCATCATGCCCGCCGCCACCGCCGACAGGATGCCTGAGGCGCCCAGGCGCTCGGCCAGCACGTAGGCGGCGAACGGCAACAGCAGCATGAACACCACGTGGGTCGCCGGATCATCCCAGCCGCGGGCGATCATCCACATGCGCAGGCGGCCGACCAGCCAGCTCAGGGCCACGCCCACCGCCAGGCCGCCCAGCGCCACGAGGACAAAGGTCAGGCTCGCCTCGGTCAGCGAAAACACGCCAGTGATCGCCGCCGCCAGCGCGAACTTGAAGGTCACCAGGCCCGAGGCATCGTTGAGCAATGCCTCGCCCTGGAGCATGTGCATCAGGGGCGTGGGCAGCCGGCCCTGGGTGATCGCCGAGACCGCCACCGCATCGGTGGGCGAGAGCACGGCCGCCAGGGCGAATGCCACCGGCAGCGGGATGCTCGGCAGGAGCCAGTGGATGAAATAGCCGGCGCCGACCACGGTGAACAGCACCAGGCCCACGGCCAGCGTCAGCACGGGCCCGCGCAGCCGCCACAGTTCGCGCTTGGGCATGCGCCAGCCATCGACGAACAGCAGCGGTGGCAGGAACAGGAACAGGAACAACTCCGGGTCCAGGGCGACATGCAAGCCCAGGTTCGGCCAGGCCAGCAGCGCCCCGGCGCCGATCTGCACCAGCGGCAATGGAAGGGGGAGCACCCGCCCGACCAGCTTGGAGACGCTTACCAGCATCAGCAGGATAAGGACGGTGTAGGCAGATTGCATGCGGCGGGGTTCCTCTGGATCGGGGTGCTGCAAGGATGGACATGTCCATTTGAAACAATATGTTAATGGGAGTGAAGCAGGCTGGCCGCTGCACGAAAGTCGCACCTGGTATCGGGATCTGTAACAGGGTGTTGCCAAGATGGACATTGGGGGTGGGTGAGAGTTGCAAGGGATGCCTCCCAAGCCGCAACCTCACTCCCACACCCGTGGCGCCAAAAGGACCGATGCCGCATAATCGGCCATCGAATTTCCGGGAGATCTCGAGGAGGCCTGAAAACCAGTCTTCCTCAGTAAATTCAATGGCTCACACTCTCTACGGCATCAAAGCCTGCGACACGATGAAAAAGGCCCGTACCTGGCTGGAAGACCACGCCATCGACTACGCCTTCCACGACTACAAGACCCAAGGCATCGACCGTGACAGCCTGAACCGCTGGTGCGACGAGCACGGCTGGGAAGTCGTGCTCAATCGCGCCGGCACCACGTTCCGCAAGCTCGACGACGCCAGCAAGGCCGGTCTCGACCAGGCCAGGGCGGTCGAGCTGATGCTGGCGCAACCTTCGATGATCAAGCGCCCGGTGCTCGACCTCGGCGGCCGCACCCTGGTCGGCTTCAAGCCGGACCTGTACGCGACAGCCCTGAACTGACCCTGCTCTCCGCTTCCATCCCCCCTATTCGCAAGAGGTAACTGCATGTCCACTACTCTGTTCAGCCTGGCCTTCGGTGTCGGCACCCAGAACCGCCAGGGCACCTGGCTGGAAGTCTTCTACGCGCAACCGCTGCTCAATCCTTCTTCCGAGCTGATCGATGCCGTGACGCCGATCCTGGGCTACGAAGGCGGCAACCAGGCCATCACGTTCGGTCCTGCCCAGGCCTCGCAACTGGCCGATGCCCTCAAGCACATCGATGCCACCCAGGCCGCGCTGCTGACTCGCCTGGCCGAAAGCCACAAGCCGGTGGTCGCCACCCTGCTGGCCGAAGACACCACACTGACCTCGACCCCAGAGGCCTACCTCAAGCTGCACCTGCTGTCGCATCGCCTGGTCAAGCCGCATGGCCTGAGCCTGGCCGGTATCTTCCCGCTGTTGCCGAACGTGGCCTGGACCAGCCAGGGCGCGATCGACCTGGGCGAGCTGGCCGAGCAGCAACTCGAAGCGCGCCTGAAGGGCGAGCTGCTCGAAGTGTTCTCGGTGGACAAGTTCCCGAAGATGACCGACTACGTGGTCCCGGCCGGCGTGCGTATCGCCGACAGCGCCCGCGTGCGCCTGGGCGCCTACATCGGCGAAGGCACCACCATCATGCACGAGGGCTTCGTCAACTTTAACGCCGGCACCGAAGGCCCGGGCATGATCGAAGGCCGC
>JAQZAY010000160.1 GCA_029239415.1 Pseudomonas sp.
AGCTTCCCTGACGCGGTATGCTGAGCCATGACTTCAAGCAAGGAACATCGAATGCCCTACGAACTGGAAAACCGACTGGTGATCGGCGTCGCCTCGAGCGCGGTATTCGACCTTGGCGAGTCGGACGCGGTGTTTCGCCGCGAAGGCGAGGCGCAGTACCGCAAGTACCAGGAGCAACACCTGCATGTACCGCTGGGCAAGGGCATCGCCTTTCCTTTCATCAAGCGCCTGCTGGCCCTGAACGACCTGTGCAGCGATCCCGAGGACCCGCTGGTCGAGGTGGTGCTGCTGTCGCAAAACGATCCCGATACTGGCCTGCGGGTGATGAAGACCATCGAGCACCACGGCCTGGGCATGACCCGGGCGATCTTCATGCAGGGCAGGTCGCCCTACGAATTCATCCCGGCGCTGAACATCGCGCTGTTCCTGTCTGCCAGCAAGCCGGACGTGGACGCGGCGATCAAGGCCGGCTATCCCGCGGGCCAGGTGCTCGACTCGCAGTTCGACGACGATGAAGACGACCCCAGCCTGCGCATCGCCTTCGACTTCGACGGCGTACTCGCGGGGGACGAGTCCGAGGCGGTGATGCAGAGGGCGGGGCTGGACAGTTTTCACGCGCACGAGGTGCTGAACGTCGCGCAGCCGCATCATCCCGGCCCGCTCAAGGAGTTCTTCGTGCGGATCGCGCGGATCCAGGCGGCGGAGGAACACCACAAGATCGGCAACCCCGGCTACGAGAACCGCCTGCGCGTGTCCATCGTCACCGCCCGCAGCGCACCCTCACATGAGCGCGCGCTCAATACGCTGAAAAGCTGGGGCGTGATGGCCAACGATGCGTTCTTCCTCGGCGGGATCGAGAAGCGCCGGGTACTGCAGGTACTCAAGCCGCATATCTTCTTCGACGACCAATCGGCGCACCTGAAGACCACCAGCACCGTGGTACCGTCAGTGCATATTCCGTTCGGCGTGACCAACCAGGTGCCATGAGTCGCCTCAGAACCAGCGGTCGTTGCGCTTGCGACCGCGGGTCAGCAGCGGCAGGATCAACCCGGCCAGCAGGCCGGCACCGGCGATGCCACCGCCGTAGACCATGTAGCGCATCATCACCTGCTTGTTCTCGTCGCCCAGGCGCGCCTGGGTGCTGCGCAGTTCGGACTGGGCCAGGCCAAGCTCATCGTTGAGGGACTTGTTGCGGGTTTCCAGCTCATCGATCAGTGACTTGCGCGAATCCAGCGTCTCCTGCATGCCCTGCACGCGGGTCTTCCAGCTGTCGTCGATGGTCTTGAGCTGCTCGCTCAACTGCGCCACCTGGCTGTCGAGCTGTGGCAGTCGCTCGGCCTGGCCGGGAACCTCCTGCAGGTCGCTGGTCAGGATCCACACCACGCTGCCGCTCTCGCCGCGCACCTGGCTGTAGTTGCCCTGGGTGCCGATCAAGGTCACTTTCTGCCCTGACTTGAGGTTGCCGACAATCCGGTGGCCATCGGTCGGGCCGCTGCGCACGTAGGTGCTCAGGCTGTCGCTGACCCAGCGCGCATCGCTGGCGGCTTCTTCGGCATGCAGGGGGCCGGCAAGCAGCAACAGCGCGCCGATCAGGCTGCCGCGCAGGGCAGGGAAGGCAAGAATGGCGGGACGGGAATCAGGCATGGGATCTTCGCATCTACAGGGCAAAATGTAGGCCCGAGGACTGGGCCGCTGAACCGGTCGGTGGTTTGACCGTCAGCCAAAGACCTCATTTATCGAGCCTGGTTCACTGACCAGTGTAGGAAATATCCTGCGAAATGTTGCGGGCACAGGGCGTGCCCGCACCCCCCGGATCAGGTCGTGACCTGGTAGCACGGGACGTAGTCGGCGCCGCCTGGCAGCTTCATCCGGTGCTGCTCGACAAACGCCTGCAGCAGGCGGCCCAGGGGATCGAGCACCGCACTGTCGCCGCGGATCTGGTAAGGACCGTGATCCTCGATCAGGCGGATACCCTTGTCCTTGACGTTGCCAGCGACGATCCCGGAGAAGGCCCGGCGCAGGTTGGCGGCCAGCTCGTGGGCCGGCAGGTCACGGTGCAAGGCAAGGTTGGCCATGTTCTCGTGCGTCGGGTCGAAGGGACGCTGGAAGCTTTCCTCGATCTTCAGCAGCCAGTTGAAATGGAAGGCGTCATTGCGCTCGCGGCGGAACTGCTTGACCTCCTTGAGCCCGTCGACCATGCGTCGGGCCACTTCGGCCGGGTCGTCGATGATGATCGAATAATGCCGTTGCGCCTCGTCGCCCAGGGTCGCGCCGACAAAGTCGTGCAATTGCTGCAGGTAGGGATCGGCGCTCCTCGGCCCGGTGAGCACGACCGGGAAGGGCAGGTCGTGGTTGTCCGGGTGCATCAGGATGCCGAGCAGGTACAGGAACTCTTCGGCGGTGCCGGCGCCGCCAGGGAAGATGATGATGCCGTGGCCTACGCGGACGAAGGCCTCGAGGCGCTTCTCGATGTCCGGCAGGATGACCAGTTCGTTGACGATCGGGTTGGGCGCCTCGGCGGCGATGATGCCCGGTTCGGTGAGGCCCAGGTAGCGGCTGCCATGCATGCGCTGCTTGGCATGGGCAATGGTCGCACCCTTCATGGGCCCCTTCATCACGCCGGGGCCGCAGCCCGTGCAGACATCCAGCTTGCGTAGGCCCAGTTCGTGGCCGACCTTCTTGGTGTACTGGTATTCCTCGCTGCTGATCGAGTGCCCGCCCCAGCACACCACCAGCTTGGGCTCGACGCCCGGACGCAGGGTGCGGGCATTGCGCAGCAGGTGGAAGACATAGTCGGTGATGCCCTGGGAGCTTTCCAGGTCGATGCGCTGGCTGGCCAGCTCGCTCTCGGTGTAGACGATGTCGCGCAGTGCGCTGAACAGCATTTCGCGGGTGCTGGCGATCATCTCGCCATCGACGAAGGCATCGCCTGGTGCATTGAGCAGTTCGAGGCGCACGCCGCGGTCCTGCTGGTGGATCCTGACTTCGAAGTCCTTGTAGGCCTCGAGGATGGTCTTGGCGTTGTCCACATGCGCGCCGGTGTTGAGGATGGCCAGCGCGCACTGGCGGAACAGGGTGTACAGGGTGCCGGTACCGACTTCACTCAGTTGCTGGACTTCACGTTGCGACAGCGTCTCCAGGCTGCCCTTGGGGCTGACGGATGCGTTGATGACATGGCGTTGGGGCATGCTGGGTTTTCCTGTGCGGATAGAACTTCCTTCTTGGGCATCACCATACCGATAATCATGGGCTGCTGCATACAGGTCGATGTGCGCTGGCCCACGACGGGCTATGCTGAGGCCTCATGAACGCCGACCTGCCGCTTCGCCAACCCTGCCCACCCGGCGCCTGCACCTGCGGGCGCGAGCGGCTGCACGAGGGGCCCCGCGCCGCCCAGCGCATCCTGTTGCTGACCCGCCAGGAAGAAAAGCGCCTGCTCGATCGCCTTGAAAACATCAAGAGCCTGGAGGACCTGGCGCGTCTCCAGCAGCGCCTGCACGAGCAACTGGGCATCCGGGTGCGCATCGCCCCTGGGATCAACGAAGTGCGCACCATGCGCGGCATCCAGATCGAACTGGAAGAGCAGCCGGGCCTGTGCCGCAAGACCCGCCAGGCGATCCCGGCGGCGATTCGTCGTGGCCTGGAACGCAATCCGCAGGTCGCGTTCGGGCTCCTGAACGAGCATGACCTGTTGCGCGATGCCTAGAGTCGCCGTGCGCGGCTGAGCTTGTGCTGTCCCCAGGTAGCCGTTGCCTGCTAGGGTGCGGCTATCGACAGCATCGGGAGCAAGAGACATGGCGTGGCGTTCAGCGCTGGCAGGTGGGGTAGTACTGGCATTGTTGCAAGGCTGCGCGAGCAAGCCGCCCGAGCCTGATGCCGACCCTGCCAAGGTGCGCGCAGACCTGTTGCGCCTGCTGCCGGCCTCGGCTCGCGATCGCACGGGCTGGGCCAAGGACATCCAGACGGCTTTCAGCACGCAGGGGATCACGCCGAGCAAGAGCAACCTGTGCGCGGTGCTGGCAGTGACCGAGCAGGAGTCGACCTTCCAGGCCAATCCCCAGGTGCCGGGGCTGGGACGTATCGCCCGTGAAGAGATCGACCGGCGCGCGGCCCGCCTGCATATTCCCAAGATGCTGGTGGACAGCGCCCTGCAGACACGTTCGAGCAACGGCAAGACCTACCAGCAACGCCTGCAGGGCGTACGCAGCGAGAAAGAACTCAGTGCCCTGTTCGATGAGCTGATCGGCACCTTGCCGCTGGGACGCACCTTGCTCGGCAACCTGAACCCGGTGCACACCGGCGGGCCCATGCAGGTCAGCATTGCCTTCGCGCAAGCGCATGCCCAGGAGTATCCCTACGCGTACGACGGCACGATTCGCCAGGAAGTATTCACCCGGCGCGGGGGCATGTATTTCGGTATCGCCCACCTGCTCGGCTACCCCACGCACTATTCGCAGCAGCGCTACCGGTTCGCCGACTTCAACGCCGGCTGGTACGCCAGCCGCAATGCCGCGTTCCAGAACGCCCTGAGCCGCGCCAGTGGGGTCAAGCTGGCGCTCGATGGCGACCTGGTGGCACCGGGAGCGATCATGCCAGGCACTACCGAGAAAGCCGCGCGCCGCCTCGGGCCGAAGCTGGGGCTGCGCAACCCGGTGATCCGCAGCCAGTTGGAGCAGGGCGATAGCCTGGACTTCGAAGACACTGAGCTGTACCAGGGGGTCTTCGCACTGGCCGATGCCGCCGCCGGCAAGCCGTTGCCACGCGCCGTGCTGCCGGGCATCGAGCTCAAGAGTCCGAAGATCACCCGCAAGCTGACCACCGCCTGGTTCGCCGGAAGGGTGGACGAGCGCTACCAGCGTTGCATGAAGCGCTGAGTGCCTGGCAGGGCCCGGCGTGGTAGAAACGCTGCCAGTTCAGCCGCGCATCTCATCGATCAGCGCCCACAGCAGCGGGTCGTTGAAATCATCGATCACCCGTTGCGCGCCCGCCGCCAGCAAACGCTCGGCCGGCAGGCTGGTGGCCAGGCCCACGGTGAAGATCCCGGCACGGCTGGCCGCAGTGACACCCGGGAGCGAATCCTCGAAGGCCAGCGCCTGCCCGGCCGTGGCGTCCAGGCGTTGCAGGCCGGTCAGGTAGGGCAGCGGGTCGGGCTTGGCCCGGGCCAGTTCCTCGGCCACCAGGATGTGCTCGAAGTGCCCGCCCAGGCCCATTGCGTTCAACATGTGCTCGGCGTTGAGGCGCGGGGCATTGGTCACCACGCACACGCCGATGGCCTGGGCCTGCGCATGCTCGAGCAGGCGCAGCAGGCCGGGCATGGGCTCAAGTCGTGGCGACAGGGCGCGAAACAGCGCTTCCTTGCGGTCCGCCAGGGCTTTTTGCTGCTCAGGGCTCGACTGCGCGAACAGCTCGGCGAACAGCTCGCCATTGGCACGGCCGCTGACCTTGGCCTCGAACTCGGCCTGGCTCAGCGTGCGGCCCTGTTCCTCCATCAGGTGGCGGAACGCTTGCAGGTGCAGGGTATCGGTGTCGGTGAGGGTTCCGTCGAGGTCGAACAGCAGGGCAGTGAGCATGGGACATCCGTGTGAGATGAAAGGCCTGGGCGATGATACCGAAAAATGCAGGGGTGCAAGTGGGCTGGCCAGGTTTCTGTAAAAAGGGTACAAGTGTTCTCCATGGACAGACTATCCCCCAAGCGCCGCGCGATCCTCGAGTTCCTCCGCGAGCGCATTGCCGAACATGGCCAGCCGCCGAGCCTGGCCGATATTGCCAGCCGTTTCGGTTTCGCTTCGCGCAGCGTGGCGCGCAAGCACATCGTGGCCTTGCGCCAGGCCGGTTTCATCGACGTGACGCCCCACCAGGCCCGCGGCATCCGCCTGGCCGGGCCGCTGCGTCGCCCGGAGATCCTCGAGATCCCGGTACTGGGCCGAGTGGCCGCGGGCGCGCCCATCGGTCCTGACCTGGACGTTCACGAACAGCTGCTGGTCGACCCGAGCCTTTTCCGGCGCACGCCGGACTACCTGCTCAAGGTGCGCGGCGACTCGATGATCGGCGATGGCATTCTCGACGGCGACCTGGTCGGTATCCGCCAGCAGGCCCAGGCCATCGACGGGCAGATCGTCGTCGCCCGGCTCGACGGCGAAGTGACCATCAAGCGGCTGCAGCAGGCCGCGGGTGGCTATCGACTGTTGCCGCGCAACCCGGCCTTTGCGCCCATCGACATAGGCCCCGGGCAGGACTTCGTGATCGAAGGGGTGTTCTGTGGCCTGCTGAGGCGCGATTGACGGGCGCGGTCGCCGACCGTATGCCGATCACACCATGGCCAGCCTCTGCTTGCGGGTCGGCGGCGCGAAGGCCTGGTCGATCGTGCGCAGGTCCTCGCTGTCCAGTACACACTCCCCGGCCGCCGCGTTGAGCCGTACATGCTCGGGCGAGACCGCCTTGGGAATCGCGATCACGCCCTCGTTGCGGGTCACCCACGCCAGGCTGACTTGCGCCGGGGTCATGCCATGGCGCTCGGCGATCTGCGCCAGCACCGGGTGTTGCAGCAGCCTGCCGGCCTGGGCCAGCGGACAGTAGGCCATGGTCGGCAGGCCCCGGGCGTGGCTCCAGGGCAGCAGGTCGTACTCGATGCCCCGCTGCGCCGGGTTGTACAGCACCTGGTTGGCCGCGCACTCGGGCGTGTCCAGCTCGTCCAGATCGTCCACGTCGAAGTTCGACACGCCCCAGCGGCGGATCTTGCCCGCCTCGCGCAGGCGCTCGAACGCCTCGACGGTTTCTTCCAGCGGATACTGCCCGCGCCAGTGCAGCAGGTACAGGTCGATGCAATCAGTACCCAGGCGCCGCAGGCTGCGCTCGCAGGCCGCTGGCACGCCCTTGCGGCTGGCGTTGTGCGGGTACACCTTGCTGACCAGGAACACCTGGTCGCGACGTCCCGCGATGGCTTGGCCAACCACCGACTCGGCACCGCCCTCGGCATACATCTCGGCGGTATCGATCAAGCTCAGGCCCAGCTCGATGCCATGCTGCAGCGCCGCGACTTCACGCGGCCTCTGGCCTGGGTCCTCGCCCATGTACCAGGTGCCCTGGCCGATGGCCGGGACGCTCGAACCTGCAAGTTTCACTGTACGCATGTCGCCTCCTGGGGATGGGTATGTGCAAGCAGCACCTCGGACAGTGCCTGGGCTGCGGTAGACAACTTGTGGTCGGCCAGCGAGATGATGCCGATGCGCCGCTCCACCCGGGGTTCGACCAGCGGCACGCAATGCGCGCCGAGTTCCTGCATCTGGCCCCTGCACAGCGCTGGCACGGCGCTGACGCCCAGGCCATTGGCGACCATCCGGCCTATGGTGGTCAGCTGGTGGCTCTCGAACGCCACCCTCAGCTTGCCATGTTCGGCCGCCAGCTGCTCCTCGAGCAGCAACCTCACCGCCGAGGGTCGCTGCAGGGCAATGAAGTCCTGCTCCAGGAGCTCGCGCCATGTGACCTGCGCCTGCGTGGCCAAGGGCGAATCCAATGGTACCACCGCCACGAACCGGTCCAGGTAGAGCGGCTCGAAATGCAGCGCATCGCCATTGTCGGGCTCGAAGCCGATGCCCAGTTCGACGCGGCGGTGGCGTACCAGTTCCTGGACTTGCTCATTGATGACGTCGTGCACGGTGACATTGACCCGCGGATAGCGCTGGCGAAACACCTTGAGCGAGGCTGGCAGCAGGTTGCCAGCAAACGCCGGCATCGCGGCGATGGCCACGCGCCCCAGTTGCAGGGTGAAGCGCTGGCGCAGCAGTTCCTCAGTGTCGTCCCATTCGGCCAGCAGGCGCCGGGCCAGCGGCAACAGCACTTCGCCTTCCGGGGTGAGGCTGACGCTGCGGGTGGTGCGGGTGAGCAGGGCGCCGCCAAGATTGTCCTCCAGCGCCTTGATGGTGAGGCTCAGCGCCGGCTGGGAAACATGCAGGTATTCACTGGCCTGGGCGAAGCTCAGGTACTTGGCCACGGTGACGAAGGCTCGCAGCTGCTTGACGTTCATGGAATCGCCGTTGTTTTGGAAAGTTTATCAATCGATGAGTTAATCAAAATTAACAAATCAGTCGTGGCAAGTGAAGATGCGCTGGACGCTCGCCGACACCCTGTCGGTAC
>JAQZAY010000161.1 GCA_029239415.1 Pseudomonas sp.
CGAGAATCCAGACCCCGTAGAGTATTACGATCTGAAAGGGCATTTTTTCAGAAAAGACAATCTCTACATAAACCTCAATGTCAAAAGCTCCCCGAATGTGGGTGTGTCTTTATTGATCAAAGGGTACACGAAGGTGACGTTACCTGAGCCCACTCATGTCCTGATCAATTTTCCGAGCGATCCCGGGCGTACTCTCCTTCGAAATCAGGTGGGCGCTATCCGAGGTCATGTCAACCAAGGATTCTCCTGAGCATGGGTGGCGCTGCTTGTGCAAACCGCACACACCAGCATGGCAACACAAAAGGCGCAGTCAGCGTCGGCATAGGGATTGACGCCATCGCCGCCTGAACAGCGATGGCGATCAACAGCGCAATGCCTGATAGCGGCAGGCCTCTGCCGCTGAAGGCGATCGCCGCCAGAGCGGCGTTGAAACCGTAAAGACCCAACCTGCCTGCGCCAGGCTCATCGAGCAGATAGGCGACGACTACCCCCATCGTTGAGCCGGCCAGCGCCCACCCCGCGGCCTTGGGGTTCGCGACAAACAGACCAAAGAGAATCAATACGCCTGCCAGTGGCTGATCAAGCAGGAATATCTGACCCACTCCCATCGCCACGCCATACGCCGGGTGTGCCAGCGCCGAGGTGCTGTTGAGTCCGGCTTCCGGGAGCGACAACACCCCCCAGCCGATCAGCACAAACGGCATTGTGTAGGCAGGCAGCAGCGTTGAGCCACGCTTGAGCCACTGGTGCACCAGGATGCTGGACAGCCCGCCGGCAGCAATGACCAACGGCGGCACCAGCGCCGACCAGGGCAGGGCGTGGCTGATCAGGATGCCGATCAGCACGCCGTTGTAGCTGTACAGGCCGGCCTGGCGATCGGTGCGTTCATAGCCGCGGCGCTGGGCGGTCAGCAGCCCGGCGAGGGCGCCGAGCAGGGCGCCGCCGACCAGCTGCGGGGCGGTCAGGAGGATGGCGAGCAGGCAGCACAGGCCGCACAGCGGATTGCGCTGCAGCAGGACCTGGCTGAAGCCGTTGAGCAGCGCCGTGGCCCAGTCGGGGCACGGGGTGGTGGATTTTGTGGTGTGCATGGGGCAGTCGGCAAGGTGAGTGGGGTGAGCGGTGGGCCTCTTCGGGCCTCGGTTTTGCGCAGGTTATCTTGTGTAAGCCTCTTCGCTGGCTTGCCAGCGAAGAGGGCGCCTCAGATCAATGTTTCGATCCGCAGGGTGTTGGTCGTGCCAGGCTTGCCGAACGGTACGCCGGCGGTGATCAGCAGCGTGTCGCCGCGGCTGGCCATGCCTTGGGCCTGGGCGATCTCCAGCGCGGTGGAGCAGATTTCGTCGACCTGGCGCAGGCGGTCGTTGACCACCGAATGCACGCCCCAGGCCACGCTCAGGCGCCGCGCGGTGGCGAGGTTCGGTGTCAGGTTGAGGATCGGCGCCCGTGGCCGCTCGCGTGCGGCGCGCAAGGTCGAGGCGCCCGACTCGCTGTAGTTGACCAGCACGGCCACCGGCAGGATGCCGCTGATGCGCCGGATCGCGCAGCTGATGGCGTCCGAGACGGTGGCTTCGGCCTTGGGCCGGCCGACGTCGAGCTGGGCCTGGTAGTCCGGGCCGTTTTCCACCTGGCGGATGATCTTGCTCATCATCTGCACGGCTTCGAGCGGGTAGTCGCCCGAGGCCGTCTCGGCCGACAGCATCACTGCGTCAGTGCCTTCGGCCACGGCGTTGGCCACGTCGGTGACTTCGGCACGGGTCGGGGCGGGGGCGAAACGCATGGACTCGAGCATCTGCGTGGCCACCACCACCGGCTTGCCGAGCTGGCGGCAGGTGTCGATGATCTGCTTCTGGATCTGCGGCACGCTCTCGGCCGGGACCTCGACGCCCAGGTCGCCGCGCGCGACCATGATCGCGTCGCTGGCCTGGGCGATGGCCTGCAGGTGCGTGACCGCCGAGGGCTTCTCGATCTTGGCCATGAGATAGGCGCGATCCCCGATCAGCTCGCGGGCCTCGGCGATGTCCTCGGGACGCTGGACGAACGACAGCGCGACCCAGTCGACCCCGAGCTCCAGGCCAAAGGCCAGGTCGCGGCGGTCCTTGGCGGTCAGTGGGCTCAGCTCCAGCACCGCCTGTGGCACGTTGACGCCCTTGCGGTCGGAAAGTTCGCCACCGGCCAGCACTTCGGTATAGATGGCGTCGCTGTGCTTGGCGGTCACCCGCAGGCGCAGCTTGCCGTCATCGAGCAACAGGTCCATCCCTGGCTCGAGCGCCGCGATGATCTCGGGGTGCGGCAGGTTGACCCGGCGGCTGTCACCAGGGGTATCGTCCAGGTCAAGGCGCAGGGCCTGGCCGCGAACCAGCTGGACCTTGCCTTCGGCGAAGCGGCCGATGCGCAGCTTGGGACCCTGCAGGTCCATGAGGATGCCCAGCGGTTGATTCAGCTGCTGTTCCACCTCGCGGATCCACTGGTAGCGCAAGGCGTGGTCGGCATGCTCGCCGTGGCTGAAATTGAGGCGGAAGATGTTCACCCCCGCTTGGACCAGCTGGTTGATGTCGTCGATACTGCGGGTCGCTGGGCCCAGGGTGGCCAGGATCTTGACTTTCTTGTCAGGCGTCATGATTGCGAATTCTCGAGGATCAGGATGGCGCGGAAGTCGTTGACGTTGGTGCGCGTCGGTTCGGTGACGATCAGCGCATCGAGCGCTGCGAAGTAGCCGTAGCCATTGTTGTTGTCCAGCTCGTCCGAGGCGGACAGGCCCAGCGCCTGGGCGCGGGCGTAGCTGTCGGGTGTCATGAAGGCGCCGGCGTTTTCCTCGGAGCCGTCGATGCCGTCGGTGTCGCCGGCCAGGGCATGCACGCCCGGCAGGCCCTTGAGGCTTTCGGTCAGGCTCAGCAGGAACTCGGCGTTGCGCCCGCCACGGCCGTCGCCGCGCACGGTCACGGTGGTCTCGCCACCGGAAAGAATCACGCAAGGCGCCGCCAGCGGCTGGCCATGCAGGACGATCTGCCGGGCGATTCCGGCATGCACCTTGGCCACTTCGCGCGCCTCGCCTTCCAGGTCACCCAGGATCAGCGGGCTGAAGCCTGCCTGCCGGGCCTTGACCGCGGCCGCTTCCAGCGACTGCTGGGGCCGGGCAATCAATGTGAAGTGGCTGCGCGCAAGCGCCGGGTCGTCGGCCTTGACGGTTTCGGAGGCCGGGTCGTTGAGCCACTCGATGACCGCCTGGGGCGCCTCGATGGCATAGCGCTTGATGATCGCCAGCGCGTCGGCCGAGGTGCTCGGGTCTGCAACGGTGGGACCGGAGGCAATGACCGTGGCCAGGTCGCCCGGCACGTCGGAAATCGCGTAGGTGTACACCGTCGCCGGCCAGCAGGCCTTGGCCAGGCGCCCGCCCTTGATCGCCGAGAGGTGCTTGCGCACGCAGTTCATCTCGCCGATGGTGGCGCCGGACTTGAGCAGGGCCTTGTTGATCTGTTGCTTGTCGGCCAGGGTCAGGCCTTCGGCGGGCAGCGCCAGCAGGGCCGAGCCGCCGCCGGAGAGCAGGAAGATCACCCGGTCGGTTTCGCTCAGGTTGCTGACCAGGTCAAGCACGCGCTTGGCCACGGCCAAGCCAGCGGCGTCGGGCACCGGGTGGGCGGCCTCGACCACCTCGATCTTCTGGCAGCTGGCACCGTGGCCATAGCGGGTGACGACCAGGCCCGAGACTTCGCCTTGCCAGCATTTCTCGACCACTTCGGCCATGGCGGCCGCGGCCTTGCCAGCGCCGATGACGATGACCCGGCCGGAGCGGTCGGCGGGCAGGTGGGGTTCCAGGACCTGGCGAGGGTGAGCGGCAGCGATGGCTGTATCGAACAGCTCGCGGAGAATTTCTTGCGGATCGACCGACATGGCAGGCTCCCAATCATTGTTGTTCTGCAGAATCGAAAACGCCCCCGGAACTGCCTCCGTGCAGGCCGGACCAGGGGCGGTGTTGCTCGGTTGCAGCAGTGAACGGTCAGCGGTCGTCGCGGATCGAGAAGTTGGCCATGTGCTCCAGGCCCTTGATCAGCGCCGAGTGGTCCCAGTTGCCGCCACCCAGGGCGACGCAGGTGCTCAATACCTGCTGGGCATTGGCGGTGTTGGGCAGGTTGATGCCCAGCTCCTTGGCACCTTGCAGGGCCAGGTTGAGGTCCTTCTGGTGCAGGTTGATGCGGAAGCCCGGGTCGAAGGTGCCCTTGATCATGCGCTCGGCATGCACCTCAAGGATCTTCGAGGAGGCGAAACCGCCCATCAGCGCTTCACGCACCTTGGCAGGGTCGGCGCCGTTCTTCGCCGCGAACAGCAAGGCTTCGCCGACGGCCTGGATGTTCAGCGCGACGATGATCTGGTTGGCGACCTTGGCGGTCTGGCCGTCGCCGTTGCCGCCGACGTGGGTGATGTTCTTGCCCATGGCCTGGAACAGCGGCAGGGCGCGCTCGAAGACGGTCGGGCAACCGCCGATCATGATGCTCAGGGTCGCGGCCTTGGCGCCGACTTCACCGCCCGAGACCGGGGCGTCGAGGTAGGCGGCGCCGGTCGCCTTGATCTTCTCGGCAAAGGCCTTGGTGGCGGTCGGCGAGATCGAGCTCATGTCGATCACCACCTTGTTCGGGCCGACGCCCTGGGCCACGCCGCCTTCACCGAACAGCACGGCCTCGACCTGCGGGGTGTCGGGCACCATGACGATGATGAACTCGGCCTCCTGGGCCACTTCCTTGGGGTTGGCCAGGGCCACGGCGCCGGCGGCGACCAGCTCGGCGGGGGCCGCGTCGTGGTGGGTGGAGACGAACAGGCTGTGACCTGCCTTCTGCAGGTTGAGGGCCATGGGCTTGCCCATGATGCCGGTGCCGATGAAACCGATTTTAGCCATGAGAGATTACCTCGTTGTATTTGTTGGATCTCGATGGAGTAGGCGACTGCCGTTGCCGCAGGTTCGGCATTCAGCCGTCAGATTGCGTTATGGCTCTTGAGCCAGCCCAGGCCTGCTTCGGTGGTGGTCAGCGGCTTGTATTCACAGCCGACCCAGCCCTGGTAGCCGATGCGCTCCAGGTGCTCGAACAGGAAGCGGTAGTTGATCTCGCCGGTGCCCGGCTCGTTGCGCCCGGGGTTGTCGGCCAGCTGCACGTGGTTGATCAGCTTGAGGTTGGTTTCCAGCGTGCGCGCCAGGTCACCTTCCATGATCTGCATGTGGTAGATGTCGTACTGCAGGAACAGGTTGTCACTGCCGACCTCGGCCTGGATCTCCAGCGCCTGCTTGGTGGTGTTGAGGTAGAAGCCTGGGATGTCGCGGGTGTTGATCATTTCCATGACCAGCCTGATCCCCGCAGCTTCGAGCTTGTCGGCCGCATACTTCAGGTTGTCGACAAAGGTCTTGCGCACGGTTGCGCAATCCGGGCCCTGCGGGCGGATGCCGGCCAGGCAGTTGACCTGGGTGTTGCCCAGTACCTTGGCGTAGGCAATGGCCAGGTCCACGCCCGCGCGGAAGTCCTCGACTCGGTCAGGGTGGCAGGCGATGCCGCGTTCACCCTTGGCCCAGTCACCGGCCGGCAGGTTGAACAGCACCTGGGTCAGGCCATTGTCGTCGAGCTGCTGCTTGATCTGGGCGGAGCTGAAATCGTAGGGGAAGAGGTATTCGACGCCGCTGAAGCCGGCGTCGGCGGCGGCCTTGAAGCGGGCCAGGAAGTCCTGCTCGGTGAACAGCATGGACAGGTTGGCAGCGAAGCGAGGCATGGTTGTCTCCTTGCACGGTTAAGGCCCCCGGCGCGCGGGGGCGTGGAGCAGTCAGTCGAGCAGCGAGATGGCGGTCGGCGCGTCGTTGCCGACCAGCGCCAGGTCTTCGAATTCGTTGACGGCGTTGATCTCGGTACCCATCGAAATGTTGGTCACGCGCTCGAGAATCACCTCGACGACCACCGGCACCCGGAACTCCTCGGCCATCTTCTGGGCCTTGAGCAGGGCCGGGGCGATATCGCCTGGCTCGAACACACGGATGGCCTTGCAGCCCAGGCCCTCGACGACGGCGACATGGTCGACGCCGTAGGCGGCGATTTCCGTGGCATTGATGTTCTCGAACGCCAGTTGAACACAGTAGTCCATCTCGAAGCCACGCTGCGCCTGGCGGATCAGGCCCAGGTAGGCGTTGTTCACCAGCACGTGCACGTAGGGCAGGTTGAACTGCGCGCCGACGGCCAGTTCCTCGATCATGAACTGGAAGTCATAGTCACCCGACAGCGCGACCACCTTGCGCTTGGGGTCGGCCTTGACCACGCCCAGCGCGGCAGGGATGGTCCAGCCCAGCGGGCCGGCCTGGCCGCAGTTGATCCAGTGGCGCGGCTTGTAGACATGCAGGAACTGCGCACCGGCAATCTGCGACAGGCCGATGGTGCTGACGTAGCAGGTGTCCTTGCCGAACACCTGGTTCATCTCTTCGTACACGCGCTGCGGCTTGACCGGCACGTTGTCGAAGTGGGTCTTGCGGTGCAGGCTGGCCTTGCGCTGCTGGCAGTCCTGCAGCCAGGCGCCGCGGTCCTTGAGCCTGCCGGCGGCTTTCCATTCGCGGGCCACTTCCAGGAACACATCCAGCGCCTTGCCGGCATCCGAGACGATGCCCAGGTCCGGGGTGAACACGCGGCCGATCTGGGTCGGCTCGATGTCGACGTGGATGAAGCTGCGGCCCTCGGTGTAGACGTCGACCGAGCCGGTATGACGGTTGGCCCAGCGGTTGCCGATGCCCAGTACCAGGTCGGACTTGAGCAGGGTCGCGTTGCCATAGCGGTGCGAGGTCTGCAGGCCGACCATGCCCACCATCTGCGGATGATCGTCGGGGATCGTGCCCCAGCCCATCAGGGTCGGGATCACCGGCACGCCGGTCAGCTCGGCGAACTCCACCAGCTTGTCGCTGGCGTCGGCGTTGATGATGCCACCACCGGCCACCAGCAGCGGGCGCTCGGCGGCGTTGAGCATGGCCAGGGCTTTCTCGGCCTGGACGCGAGTGGCAGCAGGCTTGTGCACCGGCAGCGGCTCGTAGGCGTCGATGTCGAATTCGATCTCGGCCATCTGCACGTCGAACGGCAGGTCGATCAGCACGGGACCTGGGCGGCCGGAGCGCATCTCGAAGAAGGCTTTCTGGAAGGCATACGGCACCTGGCCAGGCTCGAGCACGGTGGTTGCCCACTTGGTCACTGGCTTGACGATGCTGGTGATGTCGACGGCCTGGAAGTCTTCCTTGTGCAGGCGGGCGCGCGGGGCCTGGCCGGTGATGCAGAGGATCGGGATGGAGTCGGCCGCGGCGCTGTACAGGCCGGTGACCATGTCGGTGCCGGCCGGGCCCGAGGTGCCGATGCACACGCCGATGTTGCCTGGGTTGGCGCGGGTGTAGCCCTCGGCCATGTGCGAGGCGCCTTCGACGTGACGAGCAAGGACGTGATCGATGCCGCCGGCCTTTTTCAGGGCCGAGTACAGCGGGTTGATGGCCGCCCCTGGGATACCGAACGCGGTATCGACGCCTTCGCGGCGCATGACCAGAACGGCCGCATCGATTGCTCTCATTTTGCTCATGGGTTGTGCCTCATCGATTTTGTAATTGTATACAACTTAGCTTGCGACAAAGTGTATTCATGGAAAGCGACGCAGGTCAATTCATTTTCGTTGGGCATGGGAGCTATGACCTGGAGGCCCGTGAAAAGGGTGTTTCGTCAGATTCAACGCTATCTATAGAAAATATTGTATACAAGCACACTTGTTATTGTGTTCTATTCGAGTGAACGATCACCACAACAAGAGGTTCTTCGCATGAGTGCTCTCAACCTGGAAACGGCTGTTGGCCTGGTCAATGCCGCATTGGCTGCCGCGCGTCAGATCAGTGCGGCACCGCTCACCGTGGCGGTGCTGGACAGTGGCGGGCACCTGCTGGCCTTGCAGCGTGAGGACGGGGCGAGCCTGCTGCGCCCGCAAGTGGCCATCGGCAAGGCCTGGGCAGCGATTGCCCTGGGCAAGGGCTCGCGGTTGCTGGCCCTCGATGCCCAGCAGCGCCCGGCGTTTTTCGCTTCGCTCAATGGGCTGGGGCAGAGCCCGGTAGTGACGGCGCCGGGTGGCGTGCTGATCCGGGACG
>JAQZAY010000162.1 GCA_029239415.1 Pseudomonas sp.
ATCGCCCAGACCGACACCGACTTCAAGAACGCCAGCATCACCCAGAGCGGTGGCTTCAACGTCGCCAATGTCGAGCAGAGCAACGCCAACTTCGGCAGCGCCGACATCACCCAGAATGCGCTCTTCAGCGATGCCAGCGCCTACCAGCGCTCGGGCAACAACATGAACGCCACCATCAACCAGACCGGTCTCAACAACAGCGCCACCACTGACCAGGCTGGCCATAATCACAGCGCCACCGTCAAGCAGCAGCTGGGCGCGGACAATGGCCTGGTGTCGGTCAACCAGCGTGGCAACTCGCAAAAAGCCGAAGTCACCCAGACCTGGGGCAGCGGCAATGTGGCCTATGTCAACCAGTCTGGCGCGTACAACGAAGAAGCTCTGCTGCAGAGCGGCTACAACAACACCGCCACCATCACCCAGACCGGCACTGCCGTTGCCGGCTATGCCAACACCGTCAGCCTGACCCAGAGCGGCAACCTGCAGTCCGCTACCGTCAGCCAGTCCGGCGGCGCCAGCAACAGCGCTGTCATCGTCCAGCGTTGATCGTCGCCGTCAGGTTCTAAGGATGTTGTTCCCCGCCGCGCGCTGCGGCGGGGATTTTCACTGGAGTAAGAACATGCGCGCCCGCAAACTGTCATTGGTGATCATCGCTGCGTTGCTGGCGAGTGGTTGCGTCACCTCGCGGCCCGCTGGCACCACGTCCGCTGCCAGTATTTCACCGCCCACCGAGAGCACTCGGGACCTGGCGCGGCTACCGGCCCCGGCCGGCCCCATTTCCGTCGCGGTCTATGGCCTGCGCGACCAGACCGGCCAGTACAAGCCTTCGCCCGACAGCTCGTTTTCCACATCGGTGACCCAAGGCGCTGCGTCGCTGCTGGTCACCGCACTGCGCGACTCACGCTGGTTCAAGCCGGTGGAGCGCGAAAACCTGCAGGACGTGCTCACCGAGCGCAAGATCATCCGCGCCCTGGAGCAGCCGCAAGACCAGCCCCAGCTGCAGCTGCCGGCCCTGCGCCCAGCCAATCTGCTGATCAGTGGCGCCATCGTCGCCTACGAGAGCAACGTGCGCACCGGCGGTATCGGCGTGCGTTACCTGGGCATCGGTCCTTCGGAGCTGTACCGCCAGGACCAGGTCACGATCAACCTGCGTGCGGTGGACATCCGCACCGGCGACATCATCCAGAGCGTGACCACGACCAAGACCGTGTTCTCCACCCAGATGGACTTCGGCGTCTTCAAGTTCGTCTCGCTCAAGCACCTGCTGGAAGTCGAGACCGGGTTCTCGCGCAACGAGCCGGTACAGCAGTGCGTGCGCGAGGCCATCGAGAGCGCATTGATCCACCTGATCGCCCAGGGTGCCCGCGATGGCAGCTGGAACCTGAAGAACCCCGCAGATCTACAGCAGCCATTGCTGCAGGGTTACCTGAAGCACTACGACGAGCAGACCATGACCATGCCCCTGAGCGCCTCCGACCAGGGCCAACTGACCAACGGAGAGAAGCATGACGCACTCTAAGCGTTACTGTTCCATGGTTCTGGGCGCCGCGCTGCTGTTGTGCGCAGGCCTCGGCCAGGCGGCCGACCTGGTGCCGGAAGGCCGCTATGTCGGCCTGAGTGCCGGCAACCGTCTCGACCTGAGCCAGGCAGGCAGCTTCAACCAGGCGCGCATCGACCAGTCCGGTGCTTCGCAACGACTGGTGCAGAGCCAGGCAGGCATTGCCAATACCGCACGTATCACTCAGGGCGGCGACAACAACCTGGCCGCTGCCTACCAGGCAGGCTTTGGCAACGACCTGGCACTCGACCAGTCGGGGAGCCACAACCAGGCGGTCGTTGCCCAGGCCGGCAGCCGCAACCAGGCCGCCGTGGTGCAGAGCGGCGCCTACAACCAGGCCTTCGTCGGCCAGTACGGCCAAGGCAACCAGGCCAGCGTGACCCAGAGCGGTTTCGGCGGGACGGTCTCGGTCACCCAGTACGGCAACAACTCCACGGCGACGGTGACCCAGCAATGATGGTGGACTATTCGCAACTGGCGGTCGCCATCGACACCGAATACCAGGATACGGCCGTGTTGATTCGCCCGCGCATCGACAACCCTGTCCCCCTGACGTTGCGTTATCGCCTGACCATCAGCCAGACCCACAATGGCAATACGTCGAACATCAAGCAGCAGGGTGATCTGCAGACCGGCGTAGCCTCCTCGAGCGTCCAGCTCGGCCCGCCGGGCAACGGGACCTGCCTTGTACACCTGGAAGTGTTTGACGCCGACACCCCGATCAAGTCGGTCGATCGCGACTGCGCGGCACAGTGACCGCAGGCTGCCTGCACACCAGTTGAATTTGCCCCCGCCGCGCCGCACACTCTCGCCGTTCAGCACCCGCAACGGAGTTTTTTGTGCCTACCGCCCGCCACTTCAGCCAGAAAACCAGCAGCTCGAACATGCTGCGGACCAAGTCCGCCGCGGGTGAGGACCATGCGCCCTACCGCGTCGGGTTTGTCTTGCTCGAGCATTTTTCCATGGCCAGTTTCACCGTGGCCATGGACGTGCTGGTCACGGCCAACCTGCTGCGTGGCGACAGCTTCCAGTTCGCGCCGATGTCGCTGACCGGCGAACGCGCGCTCAGCGACCTGGGCCTGGAACTGATCGCCAGCGAGCTGGATCCGCGCGAGCTGAAGCACCTGGACCTGCTGGTGGTCTGTGGAGGCCTGCGCACTCCGCTCAAGTACCCGGAGCTCGACCGCCTGCTGGGTGACTGCGCGGCCCACCAGATGGCCTTGGGCGGGCTGTGGAATGGCGCGTACTTCCTTGCCCGTGCCGGAGTGCTGGCCGATTACGACTGCAGCATCCACCCCGAGCAACGCGCGAGCCTGGCCGAGCGCAGCCCGCAAAGCCGGCTGATCCCGTCGAGCTTCACCCTGGACCGCGACCGCCTCACCGCCGCGAGCCCCAATGGCGCCATGGAGCTGATGCTGGGCCTGGTCCGCCGCCTGCATGGCGATGCGCTGGCCGAAGGCGTCGAGGAGATCCTGTCGTTTTCGGGGGCGCGCTATCGCCAGGTAGGGCCTGGCGCGAAGAAGTCGATGAGCCTGCACCTGCGCACCATTGTCGAGCTGATGGAAAACAACCTGGAAGAAACCCTCAGCCTTGACCAGCTCGCCGCCTACAGCGGCCGGTCTCGGCGGCAGATCGACCGGCTGTTCCAGGCCCAGCTTGGCACCTCGCCGCGGCGCTACTACATGGAGCTGCGCATCACCAAGAGCCGCCGCCTGCTGCAGTACTCCGACCTGTCGGTGATGGAGGTGGCCGTGGCGTGCGGCTTCGTCTCGGTGTCGCACTTCAGCAAGTGCTATGCGGCCTACTTCGGCTATTCGCCATCGCGCGAGCAGCGCCTGGGCGTGTAGGCGGCCGTCAGTCTTCCAGCGGCTTGGGCGGGCCGGAAGGCTTGGCGGGCTTGGCAGGCTTGGCGTCCTTGGCAGGCTTGCTGGCAGCGGTACTGGCGACCGGTTCGGGCGCGGTGACGGCCTTTTCGCTGGCAGGCAGTGCATCCACCGCATCGAAGATGGTCTTCGCCTCGATCCGGGTGGCGCCATCGTCATCCTTGAGCATGTGCCGCTCGCCATCCTTGCCGATCAGGATCACCTTGGTGCCCTTGCTGGCGCCGAGCTTGAGCTCGCGGATCAACGCCATGGTGGTCTGCTGCTCGAGATGCTTGTCCTCGCGCTTGCCGACCATGCCCGCGACGCTGTAGAGCACCAGGCTGCGCTCCTTGAACGCCGCCTGGGTGGCGGCGTCCTTCATGGCTTCGTTCAGGCCGCGCAAGGTCGGGTCGGCGGTACTGGGCGCAATGATGACCAATGGCCGGGCCTTGCCAAGGTCCTGGGCCAGGGGGGCATCGCTGTCGGCGGCCAGCGCGGGGCCAGCAACGGCGAACAGGGCGGCGAGGGTCAGTGTCCGAACGAACATGCGCATCTCCTTAACGTTTCCGAAACTCAAAGACTACAGATCTTGCCGAAAAATCCGACGTACGAGCCTAAACCAGTCTCTGCATCGAGTGCGCCAGGCAAAGGTAACTTTCGATGACCAGGCCGCACAGGAGCCCTCCTCCTGTGTCTGAGCATAGTCCAGCCCCTGCGCAATGAAGCCGTCGCCGTGCCGCCGCGCCGGCTCAGAACAGCGAGATCTGCCGACTGATGAGCGCGGTGAAGTCATCCTCGACAAAGGGCAGGATGGCATCGGCGACCGGCTGCAACTGGCGGCTCAGATAATGCTCGTAGTCGATCGGCGACTGGCGGTTTTCCAGCGGCTCGGGACCGGCCAGGGTGATGACGTAGCGGATCCAGCCGCCGCGCTGGTATTGTCGGGGACGCTTGTGCTGCAGGTTGTATTCGTCGGCCAGGCGCGCGGCGCGCACGTGGGGCGGGACATTGCGCTCGTAGTCGGCCAGCGGCCTGCGCAGGCGCTTGCGGTAGACGAGCAACTCGTCCTGCTCACCGGCCAGCGTGCGGCGCACGAACTCGCGCAGCCACTCGCGGTAGGGCTGGCGCCGGAAGATGCGGCCATACAGCTCCTGCTGGAACTGCCGGGCCAGCGGCGACCAGTCGGTGCGCACCGACTCCAGGCCCCTGAAGACCATCTCGTCCTCGCCCCCGCCTCGCTGCACCAGGCCGGCATAGCGCTTCTTGCTGCCTTCGTCGGTGCCGCGGATGGTCGGCATCAGGAACCGCTTGTAGTGGGTCTCGAACTGCAGCTCCAGGGCACTGTCGAGCCCCAGGGTGTCGCGCAGGTGCTCTCGCCACCAGTCGTTGACCCGCTCGACCAGGGCATGGCCGATGCGCGCGGCCTCGTCCTCATCGACTGCGCGCTTGAGCCAGACGAAGGTCGAGTCGGTGTCGCCGTAGATCACATCCCAGCCCTGTGCCTCGATGAGCTCGCGGGTGCGGCGCATGATCTGGTGGCCGCGCAAGGTGATGGACGAGGCCAGGCGCGGGTCGTGGAACCGGCAACTGCTGGCGCCGAGCACGCCGTAGAAGGCGTTCATGATGATCTTCAGCGCTTGCGACAAAGGGGCATTGCCCTCGCGCTTGGCGGCCTCGCGCCCCTGCCACACGCGCTCGACCATGGCGGGCAGGCAGTGCCGGCTACGCGAGAACCAGGCCCCGCGGAAACCCTCGACCGCAAGGGCCGAGTCGGGCTGGCGCAATCCTTCGACCAGCCCTACCGGGTCGATCAGGAAGGTGCGGATGATCGAGGGATACAGGCTCTTGTAGTCCAGCACCAGCACCGACTCGTACAGGCCAGGGCGCGAGTCCATGACAAAGCCGCCGGGGCTGGCTTCGTCCGGGCGCGCGCCCAGGTTGGGCGCCACGAAGCCCTGGCGGTGCATCAGCGGGATGTACAGGTGGCAGAACGCGGCGACGGAACCGCCGCTGCGGTCGATCGACAACCCGGTGACGGTGGCGCGCTCGAGCAGGAATTCGAGCAGCCGGGTGTGGGCGAAGATCCGCGTGACCAGTTCGCAGTCCTTGAGGTTGTAGCGTGCCAGCGCCGGCTTGTCCTCGCCGAACATGCGGTTGATCTCGTCCATGCGCTGGTACGGCGTGTCGATCGCCTTGCCATCGCCAAGCAGGGTCCGCGAGACGTTCTCCAGGCTGAACGAGGGAAAGCTCCAGGTCGCCGAGCGCAGCGCCTCGACGCCGTCGATGACCAGGCGCCCAGCCACGCTGACGAACACGTGCGAGCGATTGCCTGGCTCGCGAGAGGGCAGTGGCGTGCCATCGCGGCCCAGGTACAACGGCACCTGCAGGCGCGTGGCATGCTCCTGCAGCACGCGGATGTCGAACTGCACCACGTTCCAGCCGATGATCACGTCCGGGTCGTGCACGGCCAGCCATTGGTTCAGGCACTCCAGCAGCTGGCCACGGCTGTCGCAGTAGTGCAGGTCGAAATCCAGCATGCTGGCATCGCCATTGGCGGGGCCGAGCATGTACACCACCCGCTGCCCGCAGCCTTCGAGCCCGATGCTGTAGAGTTCCCCGCGCTCGGTGGTCTCGATGTCCAGCGAGACCAGGCGCAGGGCCGGGCGATAATCGGCGGCGGGCTTGAGCTGCGCGTTGCACAGCGTGCCCTGGGCATCGGCGATACCGTAGAACTGCACGGGCGCGGTGATGAAGCGCTCCATCAGGTAGCGTTCGGGCGGAAGGATATCGGCCTCGTACACGTCGATGCCCGCGGCGCGCAGCTGTTTCTCCAGCTGCATCAACTGACGATGCCGCGGGCAGTACAGGCCCACCACGGGGCGCTGCTCGAAGTCGCGCAACTGCAAGGGGCGCCACTCGACACCCGGCGGGTCGCGCAGCAGCGCCCTCGCCCGCTCTTGCTGCTCGACTGGAACGAACGCCACCGAGGTTTGCGGGGCAAGGCGCACGCGCCGGGGGCCCTGGTCGGTCGCCAGCCAGAACTCCACGCAGGTGCCCCCGGCGGTGTCGTGCCAATGCCGGGTCAGGACGAAGCCCTGCTGTAGTTCCACCACCTGAACCTCGAATAGCCTTGCCTGTGCCCGGGATTCTACCTCGCACCGGGGTCATGCGGGCATCACGGGTCAGTCGTAGAGGAAGTTGATGTCCTTGTAGATCAGGGACGGCACCTGGCCCCGCAGGAAGTCGCGCAGCTTGTGCATCTGCCGCGCCTTGGGGCTGGCCTTGAGCCAGGTCATGTAGTAGCCGTCACCGGTCGCTACCGCATGCTTGAAGGGGGTTGCCAGACTCCCTGCTGCCAGGTCGGCGCTGGCCAGCACCAGGTCGGCCACGGAAACCCCCAGCCCTTGCTGGGCGGCGGAAATCCCCTGGTCGAGGGTGTCGAATACCTGGCCCTGGTCGATGCTGATGTCCAGCGCATCCATGCGCGCCAGCCAACGCCGCCAGTCGCGCCGGTCGGGCGAAGGATGGAGGATCTCGCAGTGCTGCAACGCCGGCAGTGCCGGTTCGCTGCTGTCCATGTAGTCAGGGTGGCAGACCGGGATCAGCCACTCGTCGAACAGCTTGACGCTCTCGACATCGGCGGGAAAGTGGCCGTTGCTCAGCAGGATCGCGCAGTCGAAGGGCTCGGAATAGAAGTCCACCGAGTCGATATCCATCCACACGCTCGCCAGTTGCACGCTGCAACTGTCGTCGACCTTCTTGAAGCCATCCAGCGCCCGTAGCAACCAGCGCACGGTGAGGGTGGACGGCGCCTTCAGGCGCAGGCCATAGCGGTCCTGGCGCAGCAGCGCACAGGCATTCTCGATGATCTTGAAGCCGACCTTGAGTTCCTGGGCCAGCAGGCGCCCGTGCTCGGTCAGGTACAGCTTGGGGCCGCGGCGATCGAACAGGTCGCAGCCGAACATCGACTCGAGGGTCTTGACGTGATGGCTGACCGCGCCCTGGGTCAGCGCGAGTTCCTGGGCCGCCCGGGTAAAGGAGCCATACCGCGAGGCCACCTCGAAGGCACGCAGGGCGTGCAGGGCCTGAATACGTTCCGACATCGCCGGCTCCGATCATGAGTGAGACTAATAGTAGGTCATAGTTTCAGGCGTTTTACAACGAATCCGGATTTTTCGACAATGCCACTAAATAACAAATACACATATAACTCTGCCAATAACCAATCAGAACGTTAACCACATTGCTGGGGCAACCATGTTTACGGGTTATGGAAACTGCTATCGCCTGGATGCGCTAGAGCTCGCCTCTGAACATACCAATCATCAATCCCACTGGACCTTCCAGACCCTTTCGCATTTCAAGACACTGCTTGCCAGCCCTGAATTCCCTTGCCTGTTCGGGCGCAAGGCCGTCGCCGCCAAGACATGCCACATCGTCTTCGCCCGCGCCGAGCAGTTGGCCGACGACATTGCCATAGGCCTTGCCGACTACATCCGCACCATCGAACCGGTGCCGATCAAGCAACGCATCGGCAGCCCCTTGCTGGCCTTTCTCGAAACCCCGGGCCAGGGCACCCTGGCCGAGCAGCAGGCATTGGCCTGGACAGTGCTGCAGAAGGTCCACGCCCGCGACCCGCACCCTTGGCCCCAGGCGGTCCCGCCCG
>JAQZAY010000163.1 GCA_029239415.1 Pseudomonas sp.
TTTTCAGTTTCCCGCGGCGCGACAGATCGCACCGAACTCATCTGCATTCAGGGACGCTCCACCAATGAGCCCCCCATCGATATCCGGCATGCCGAACAGCTCGACCGCATTGGCCGCCTTCACGCTGCCGCCGTATAGAAGCTGCACATTACGCGCAACTTCTGGATTCTTTGCCGCCAGCTGGGCCCGGATGGCCGCATGCACATCCTGGGCTTGCTGTGGCGTGGCCGTGAGGCCGGTACCGATGGCCCATACAGGCTCATAGGCAATGACTGCATTGGCGAAGACATCAACACCGAAAGCCTCGATGATGCTGTTCAACTGACGCCCGACAACTTCGAGCGTCTTGCCAGCCTCGCGCTCTTCAAGAGTTTCCCCTATGCAGAGCACTGGCTTCAAACCACTTGCCTGGGCGGCTGCAAACTTGCGGTTGAGTACTTCGTCGTCTTCGCCAACGATCTGGCGACGCTCCGAGTGCCCTACCAACACCAACTTGCAACCCACTTCGGCCAGCTGGCTCGGCGCAATCTCGCCGGTCAGCGCGCCCTGTTCGGGCGTTACAGCAGAATTCTGGCCACCTACGGTAATCCCCTTGCTTTGCAAGCCATCAACCACTTGGTTGATGAACAATGCCGGCGGAAATACCGCAACTTCCACACCGCTCGGGAGAGCAAGATTGCTCAAGCCCTGGATCAGCTCAGCGACGCTGGCGCGGGTACCGTGCATCTTCCAGTTACCAGCTACCATGGTGCGACGCATGCTTTACCTCGTCGGTCAAAGTGGGCGCAGATCTTACCCAACCCGCGCCGCGCTGGCAAGCGTATTCAAGCGCAAACTTCACCGACCAGTCTTGCCAGGGCCTCGGCGTGGCCGCGCACCTGGTTTTCATCGTCGCCTTCGACCATCACCCGCACCAGTGGCTCGGTCCCGGACTTGCGCAGCAGCACGCGGCCGCGACCGGCCATGGCCTCGGTGACCTTGGCGCTGGCCTCCTGCACCGACGGGTGCTCCAGCGGATCGAGCGCGCCTGCGCCATAGCGCACGTTGATCAATACCTGCGGGCACTTGCGCAAGGCCTGGCGAGCCTGCGCCAGCGTCTCGCCACGGCGCTTGAGGGCCATCAGCACCTGCAGCGCGGCGATGATCGCATCGCCCGTGGTGGTGTAGTTGCAGCACACCAGGTGCCCGGAGTTCTCGCCACCGAGCTGCCAGTTGCGCTCGAGCAGCTCGGCCATGACATAGCGGTCGCCGACCTTGGCCCGCACGAACGGGATATCCAGGTCCTTGAGCGCCAGCTCCAGCCCGAGGTTGCTCATCAGCGTGCCGACCACCCCGCCCTGCAGCTTGTTGCGCTCGTGCAGGTCGCGGACGATCACGTAGAGCAGCTCGTCGCCGTCGACGATCGCGCCGGTGTGGTCGACCATCAGCACGCGGTCGCCGTCACCGTCGAAGGCAATGCCCAGGTCGGCATGACCGACCAGTACCGCGGCCTGCAACGACTCGATATGGGTCGAGCCGCAGCTTTCGTTGATGTTCAGGCCATCGGGCTGGGCGTGCAGCACCGTCACCTCGGCGCCCAGCTCACGGAAGACGCTCGGGGCCACCTTGTAGGTCGCGCCATGGGCGCAGTCGACCACCAGCTTGAGGCCGGCGAAGTCGGTGCTGGTCGGCACGCTGCTCTTGCAGAACTCGATGTAGCGGCCTGCGGCGTCGTTGATACGCGATACCTTGCCCAGCTTGCCCGACTCGACCACGGTCATCGGCTGGTCGAGCAGCTCCTCGATCATCAGCTCGATCTCGTCGGGCAGCTTGGTGCCCTGCCCCGAGAAGAACTTGATGCCGTTGTCGTCGTGCGGGTTGTGCGAGGCACTGATGACGATGCCGGCCTCGGCATGGAAGGTGCGGGTCAGGTAGGCGATGGCCGGTGTCGGCATTGGCCCGAGGAGCATCACATCAGCGCCTGCGGCGGACAGGCCGGCCTCGATCGCGGATTCGAACATGTACCCCGAGATACGCGTGTCCTTGCCTACCAGGACGCGGCAGGCGCCCTGCTTGCGGAAGGCCATGCCCGCCGCCCAGCCAAGCTTAAGCATGAAATCGGGCGTGATGGGGAACTCGCCCACACGCCCACGAATACCATCGGTACCAAAATATTTTCTGCTCATAGGGGGCTCCAATCTCTTTTATTCGGCGTCTTGCACGGCAGCGATCATGCGCACTACATCCACGGTCTGGGCCACGTCGTGGACGCGAAGGATACTCGCGCCCTTGGTCATGGCCAGGGCCGCCAGCGCGAGGCTGCCGTAAAGCCGCTCTTCGACCGGACGATCCAGCGTCAGGCCGATCATGCTCTTGCGCGAGACCCCCACAAGCAGTGGGCGCCCCAGGCGATAGAGTGCTTCCATGTGCTTGAACAGGCTCAGGTTGTGCGCCAGGGTCTTGGCGAAACCGAAGCCTGGATCAAGGATGATCCGTTGTGCGTCGATACCTGCTGTCGCGCAGACAGCCATACGACCTTCAAGATAGCGCGTCACATCGGCGGTCACATCCTCATAGTGAGGATTGTCCTGCATGGTGCCGGGCTCGCCACGCATGTGCATCAGGCACACCGGCAGGCCGGTGGCGGCCGCGGCATCGAGGGCGCCATCACGCTCCAGGCCACGCACGTCGTTGATCAGTCCCGCGCCCAGGCGGGCCACCTCGCGCATCACCGCAGGGGTCGAGGTATCGACCGAGATGATCACGTCCAGGCGGGTGTTGATGGCCTCGACGATCGGCGCCACGCGCTCGAGCTCCTCGACCGGCGACACTGCGCGCGCCCCGGGACGGGTGGACTCGCCGCCGACATCGATCAGCGTCGCTCCCGCTGCCGCCATCGCCTCGGCGTGACGCAGGGCTGCGTCGCGCTGGGTGAACCGGCCGCCGTCGGAGAAGGAATCTGGAGTGATATTGAGAATACCCATGACATGGGTACGCGACAAATCAAGAACCCGGTTGCCGCAAGGCAACCGGGTCGGGTACTGCTGTGAGCTCATAAGTGCCCTTAGAGTTGAGCCGCTGGACCGCCGATCGGCGTCTCCGGACGATCGCCTTGCGCTGCCGGGGTGCCGGAAGCGGAGTTGTCATCCCAGTCGCGTGGCTCGCGCGGGGTACGACCGGACATGATGTCGTCGATCTGGTCGGCATCGATGGTTTCGTACTTCATCAGGGCATCGGCCATCGCGTCGAGCTTGTCGCGGTTGTCGGTCAGGATCTGCCTGGCCGTCGCGTAGCAGCCGTCGATGATGCTGCGCACTTCCACGTCAATCATCTTGGCGGTCTCGCCCGAGAGGCTGGCGTGCTGGCTGCCAGCGCTGCGACCCAGGAACACCTCGCCTTCTTCCTCGGCATACATCAGCGGGCCCAGCTTCTCGGACAGGCCCCACTTGGTGACCATGTTGCGGGCGATCTGGCTGGCACGCATGATGTCGTTGGACGCGCCGGTGGTCACACCGTCGAAGCCAAGCGTCATCTCCTCGGCGATACGGCCGCCGTACAGCGAGCAGATCTGGCTGATCAGGGCACGCTTGGACAGGCTGTAGCGGTCTTCCTCGGGGAGGAACATGGTCACGCCGAGGGCGCGGCCACGCGGGATGATCGAGACCTTGTAGACCGGGTCGTGCTCGGGCACGATGCGCCCGACGATGGCGTGGCCGGCTTCGTGGAAGGCGGTGTTGCGCTTCTCTTTCTCGGACATGACCATGGTCTTGCGCTCGGCGCCCATCATGATCTTGTCCTTGGCCAGCTCGAACTCCTTCATCTCGACCAGGCGCTTGCCACCGCGGGCGGCGAACAGCGACGCCTCGTTGACCAGGTTGGCCAGGTCGGCACCGGAGAAGCCTGGGGTACCACGGGCAATCACGCCAGGGTTGACGTTTTCGCCAACCGGTACCTTGCGCATATGGACCTTGAGGATCTGCTCGCGGCCACGGATGTCCGGCAGGCCCACCACGACCTGGCGGTCGAAGCGGCCCGGACGCAGCAGCGCAGGGTCGAGCACGTCAGGCCGGTTGGTGGCTGCGATGACGATGATGCCGTCGTTCATCTCGAAGCCGTCCATCTCCACCAGCAACTGGTTGAGGGTCTGCTCGCGCTCGTCATGACCACCGCCCATGCCGGCGCCACGATGGCGACCGACTGCGTCGATCTCGTCGATGAAGATGATGCACGGCGCGTGCTTCTTGGCCTGCTCGAACATGTCGCGGACACGGCTGGCGCCCACGCCGACGAACATCTCGACGAAGTCGGAACCGGAAATGGTGAAGAACGGCACCTTGGCCTCGCCCGCGATGGCCTTGGCCAGCAAGGTCTTGCCGGTACCGGGCGGGCCGACCATCAGCACGCCACGGGGAATGCGGCCACCCAGGCGCTGGAACTTGCCCGGGTCACGCAGGAACTCGACCAGCTCGCCGACTTCTTCCTTGGCCTCGTCGCAACCTGCGACGTCGGCCAGCGTGGTCTTGACCTGGTCTTCGGAGAGCAGGCGCGCCTTGCTCTTGCCGAAGCTCATCGGGCCGCCCTTGCCGCCCGCGCCACCTTGCATCTGGCGCATGAAGAACATGAACACGGCGATGATCACCAGGATCGGGAAACTGGCTACCAGCAACTGCGTCCAGATGCTCTGCTGCTCAGGCTGCTTGCCCTCGACCACCACGTTGTTGTCGACCAGGTCGCCGATCAGGCCGTTGTCGGTAATCGCCGGGCGAATGGTCTTGAACGAGTCGCCGTCGCTGCGCTTGCCGGTGATGACATAGCCGTCGACCGCCACGCGCTCGACCTTCCCTTCCTTCACTTGCTGGATGAAGTCGGAATAGTTGAGGGTCTGCGGCTCGTTCGGGCTGGAGAAGTTGTTCATCACCGTCACCAGGACGGCCGCGATGATCAACCACAGGATCAGATTCTTTGCCATGTCGTTCAATTAGCTACCCTCTGAGGTCGGCGCACGACGCAGCCGTGCCTCGCATGATATTCACCGGCCTAACTTACTACATTACCTACGCATACGCAGGTGCCGTCTGTAACCCTTTGTGAACCTAGACTACACGATGTTCAGCCAAGTCAGGCAGGGCATCCGATTGGAATAAACTATCGGATGCCACGAAAACCGTCGATACACCGCCTTACTCGCCGCGATATCCCCTCGCCATCAGGTACTGCTCGCGCGAACGGTCACGCGAGGAGTCGGGCTTGATCATGGTGACCTTCTCGAACTTCTTGCGCGTGTCTTTCAGATATACGTCAAACCCTTCGCCCTGGAAGATCTTGATGACGAAATCGCCACCGGGCTTGAGTACGCGAGTGGCAAGATCCAGCGCCAGTTCGCAGAGGAACATGGCCTTTGGTATATCCACTTCAGGCGTACCACTCATATTGGGGGCCATGTCGGAAATCACAAGGTCCACGTGCGTGTCGCCGACCGCCTCGAGGATCTGCGCCAGCACTTCGTCCTGGGTGAAGTCGCCCTGAATGAAGGTGACGTCCGGGATGCTGTCCATTTCCAGGATGTCGGAGGCGATCAGGCGGCCCTGGCCACCGATCAGCCGGCTGGTCACCTGCGACCAGCCCCCGGGCGCGGCGCCCAGGTCGATCACGCTCATGCCCGGGCGAATGAGCCGGTACTTCTCCTGGATCTCGAGCAGCTTGTAGCTTGCGCGCGAGCGATAACCATCCTTCTGCGCCTTTTTGACGTAGGGATCGTTGAAGTGTTCTTTCAGCCAACCAAGGCTTGTCTTGGAACGCGCCATTGGGCACCTCGATGATTAGGGGTCGTGAATGACTGGGCGGAGCCACGAGCCCTCGGGTAAAATAGCCGCCAATTTTACAGAATCAGACGAAAAGGGTCAGATTATGCCGCTCAATAACGAGCAGAAGAAGCAGTACAAGTCCATTGGTCATGACCTCAAGCCGGTCCTGATCGTTGCTGGCAACGGTTTGACCGAGGGCGTCGTCGCCGAACTGGAACGCGCCTTGGCCGACCACGAGCTGATCAAGGTCGAAATCCGTTCCGAGGATCGTGAAGAACGCGCTGCCGCGATCGACGCGCTGTGCAAGGCCGGCCGCGCAGAGCTGGTGCAGACCATCGGCAAGAAAGCGCTGATCTACCGCAAGAACCCGCAGCCCAACAAGCAGCTGTCGAACATCCACCGCTACAAGTGATAGCGGATCCGGTCAGCGGCGCAAGCGCGCCCTGACCGGGACCGGCTGGGCCACCAGCACGATGCCGGAAAAGCCCAGCACCAGGAAGCAGAACATCTGCCAGCGCTCGCCCACGGAAATCCCGTAGCGAAGGGTGTAGTAGCTGACACAGGCAGCGAAGCCCAGCAGCAGCATCTGGCCACGAAACTGCCGCCACCAGGCGGCCAGGCCATCGACCCTCGCCAGCACCGCCAGCTGGGTCATCAGCCCGAGCAACGCCACGCCGATCAACCAGCGGTCGATCTGCGCAGCCACGTCCTGGACCAGCAACGGCGCCAGGCCGCTGACCTTGAGCGCTGGCACCAGCCCCACGTGGAACACCCACAGGCCACCGACCCAGAAGACCTGGGCCAGTTGCCAGAGGATGCCCTCGAGGGCCGGCGCCCGCAGGCGCCTGTCAGAGATGCTTGACTTCGACAATCTCGTACTCGACCGTGCCGCTTGGCGTCTTGACCACCACGACATCACCTTCTTCCTTGCCGATGATGGCACGGGCGATCGGCGCGCTGGCCGACAGCTTGCCGCGCTTGATGTCGGCCTCGTCCTCGCCAACGATCTGGTAGGTCACCCGGTCGTCGGTCTCGGTGTTGGCCAGCTCGACGGTCGTGCCGAAGATCACCTTGCCCGTGTGGGCGATGGTGGTCACATCGATCACCACCGAGTTCTGCAGGCGGCCTTCGATATCGCGGATGCGCGCCTCGACCATGCCCTGCTCTTCGCGGGCCGCATGGTACTCGGCGTTTTCCTTGAGGTCACCGAGCTCGCGAGCCTCGCCGATCGCCTGGCTCAGGCGCGGGCGTTCGGTCTTGCTCAGGAAGGTCAGCTCTTCTTCCAGGGCGCGGGCGCCCTGGACGGTCATGGGGTACTTGATCATGCTTTGAGTCCTGCGTGCAGATCCTGCAGGCGACGCACGGTCTTCTCGGGACCGAACTTGAGCGCCTCGCAAATGGCTTCACCAGCCGCAATGGTAGTCGTGCAGTAGATCTTGTGCTGCAACGCATTGCGACGAATCGAGTAGGAATCGGCGATCGACTGACGGCCTTCGGTGGTGTTGATGATCAGCGACACTTCGTCGTTCTTGATCATGTCGACCACGTGCGGGCGACCTTCGGTCACTTTGTTCACACGGCGTACTCTCAGGCCGGCCGCTTCGATCACCTTGGCGGTGCCGACGGTGGCGACCACTTCGAAGCCCAGGGCGATCAGGTCGCGGGCCACGCCAGCCACTTGTGGCTTGTCGTCGTCGCGCACGCTGATGAACGCGGTACCGCCGGTCGGCAGCACTTCGCTGGCGCCCATCTGGGCCTTGGCGAAGGCTTCGCCGAAGCTGTCGCCCACGCCCATGACTTCACCGGTGGATTTCATCTCAGGGCCGAGGATCGGGTCAACCCCTGGGAACTTGGCGAACGGGAAGACGGCTTCCTTGACGCTGTAGAAGTTCGGGATGATTTCCTGGGTGAAGCCCAGTTCCTTGAGGGTCTTGCCGGCCATGACACGTGCCGCGATCATCGCCAGCGAAGTGCCGATGCACTTGGAGACGAATGGCACGGTACGCGATGCGCGCGGGTTGACCTCGATCACGTAGATCTTGTCGCCCTGCAGCGCCAGCTGCACGTTCATCAGGCCGACCACGCCCAGCTCCAGGGCCATCTTGCGCACCTGGTCGCGGACTTCGTCCTGCACGTGGGCCGGCAGCGAGTACGGTGGCAGCGAGCAGGCCGAGTCACCGGAGTGAACGCCGGCCTGCTCGATGTGCTGCATGATCGCGCCGATCACCACGTCGGTGCCGTCGCAGACCGCATCCACGTCCATCTCGATGGCGCAGTTGAGGAAGTGGTCGAGCAGC
>JAQZAY010000164.1 GCA_029239415.1 Pseudomonas sp.
CAACAAAGACTATTACACGGAAAAATATCGTAAATACAGGGAGTTTCGCGAGGCAGCTGTTGCACTTATCAAGCACAACGAAAGGACTATGGGAATAGACACCGCAAAGCAGCGATTTTTCGACGAATGGCCACAAGAGAAAACAGTCCGCCAGAAAATACTGTCGGACCTGAACAAGATTCGAAGACGCCCCTAGGGGAATAAGGCGTCGGCAACGCGGCTCAAGCAGGCGCAAGTAAACCCTCTCCCAACGGAAGGATTCCAGACATGAACAAGAGAACAGGCACGACCCTGTACTTCTACCAGGACAATCGACTGCATTTCGCGCTGGGGACATCCTCACGTCGTGCCCTGTTCCACATTCAGAATCAGGCATTGGCCGAGCAACACAGCAAGGCAGGAAACGACAGCTCGAAGATCCTGGCGGTCGATGCGCAAGGCTCGGTTGTACAGGTACAAGCAGGGCAGAAAGCGACAACGTTCAGCTATACGGCTTTTGGGTACAGTCCTGCAGCAAAATTTGCCAATTCACTGGCAGGCTTTGATGGCGAGCGTCCAGAGCCCATCACTGGGGGCTACCCATTAGGCAACGGCTACCGTTTCTACGCCCCCTCGCTGATGAGATTCAATGCGCCAGACAACATGAGTCCGTTTGGCCATGGGGGTTATCACAGCTATGTCTATTGCGGTGCAGATCCAGTGAACTTCGTTGACCCAACAGGCCACATGCGTACCTCGCTTTCGAGACGATTCAACCCTGCCACACCGCCAATCTCGGTCCGCAAAGCCATTGTCCGTCACAAACGTACGCACGAAACTGTCAAGAAGCAGGCAAGCGAATCCCGCGCGCAAGCAAACGCAGCCACTGAGTTGGCCAACCTCAATTACGACACCGGGCTCATCGCCAATCGACTAGCTGCCGACGCAACAACGCCGGCAGCACAAGCAAGGTACGAAAGAATTGCTCGTACTGCGCAGCGTCTTTATGACCGGGCTAGCGACCTCGCCGAATCCTGGGCGGCAGAGTGGCACCGCGATAACGACAGGGTCCAGCACTTAAGTGAACAAATTGCAGCGCTTGAACGCTTTCCCGGGGTATCGCTTGCAACCGGCGATCATCCATCCGTCAGTGGCCAGCGCGAACGAACCCGAATGATCACAATAAGAACGGGTAATCTTCCTAGGCTCAACTTGCTGCGTTGACACTACTTGTAAACGCATCAGGGGCCCACCGCCGCCTGCCACCCTCCACCCAAGGCCAGGAACAACCCCACCTGCCCCATCGCCACCTGCGTATTCGCCGCCGCCAACTGCCCCCGCATATCCGTATACACCCGGCTGGCCTGCAGGTCGGCCAGGAACGACTCCCGCCCGGCCTGGTAGAACCGATGCGTCTGCTCCGCCGCTTCCTTGGCCGAGCGTTCGGCTTCGGCCAGGGCGTCGCGGCGGTCGAGCAAGGCCGAGTATTGCGCCAGCCGGGTCTGGGTCTCGCGGATGGCGTTGAGTACCACGCCGTCGAAATGCGCCAGTGCGGCCTGGGTCGAGGCCTCGGCCTCGCGGATGCGGGCGCGGCTGCCGTTGGTGGGCACGGTCCAGCTGAGCATGGGCCCGAAGCCCCAGCGGTTGGTGGAAGGCTTGCCAAGGTTGTCGAGCAGGCCAATGGTGCCGACCTGGGCGCCGATGCTGATGTCGGGATACAGCTGGCCGGTGGCCACGCCTATGCTCGCGGTGGCGGCAGCGAGGCTGCGTTCGGCCTGGCGGATGTCGGGACGGCGCTTGAGCAAGGCGGCGCCATCGCCCACGGGTACCACCTGGGCAATGTGCGGCAGCTCGGCGCAGTCGGCAGTGCCGGCCGGGAGCTGGTCGACCGGCTTGGCCAGCAGCATCGAGAGGGTGTACAGGCCGGCTTCTCGCTCGGCCTGGAAGCGCGGCAGTTCGGCGCGCAGGGACTTGAACTGGGTCTGCGAGCGGGTCACCTGGGTTTCGTCGCCGCGCCCGGCGTCGCGCAGGCGCTGGGTCAGCTTGACGCCCTGCTCTTGCAAGTCGAGCGATTCGCGGGCGATGTGGTATTCCTCGTTGGCCGAGCACACCTGGGTATAGGCCTTGACCACGTCGGCCACCAGGGTGATGCGCGCGGTGTCGGCGGCCGCCTGCACGGCGTCGGCATTGGCCTGGGCCGCTTCGACGCCACGCTTGAGCGTGCCCCACAGGTCGAACTGGTAGGACGCGCTGATGATGGCTTCGCCGATGTTGTCCACCGGGACCTTCTCCGGCTGCAGGAACGCTTCGCCGGATTCCTGCAGCCGCTGGCCTGCGAGCTTCACGCCACCGTTGAAGCCACCCTGGGCCTCGGCCTGCTCGACCTGGGCGCGGGCCCTGGCGATGTTGGCGGCGGCCACGCGCAGCTCGGTATTGGCGCCCAGGGCCTGGCGCACCAGCGCATCGAGGCGCGGGTCCTGGTACAGCCGCCACCAGTCCTCTGGCACCGGCGCCGACACTACGCTATCGGCGTCCTGGCGCAGCGCGCCTTTCAGGTCGCTGCGCTGCACGGCAGCGTCTGCAGGCACCTGATAGTCCGGGCCGACCATCTGGCAGGCTCCCAGCGCCAGGCTCAGTCCCAGCAGCATCAGGCGTTTCATGGGCGCTGGCCCTCGATGATCGAGACCGTCGCGGTACGCCCGGCGATCATCTGGAAGTCGGCCGGCACTTCGTCGAAGGCTATGCGCACCGGGATGCGCTGGGCCAGGCGCACCCAGCTGAACGCCGGGTTGACGTTGGGCAGCAGGTTGGCGCCGCTGCTGCGATCGCGGTCTTCGATGCCGGCGGCCATGCTCTGCACGTGGCCACGCAGGCGGGTGTTGTCGCCCATCACGCGGATGTCCACCGCATCGCCGACACGAATGCCACCGAGCTTGGTCTCTTCGAAATAACCATCGACGTGATAGGAGCTGCTGTCGACCACCGACAGTACTGCGCGCCCGGCGGTGACGAATTCGTGTGCGCGGGGGGCGCGGTCGTTGAGGTAGCCGTCGACCGGGCTGCGGATCACCGAGCGGTCGAGGTTGAGCTGGGCGGCATCGACCGCGACCTGGGCTTCGTTCATCGCCGAGCGGGCGCGGGCTTCGCGGGACTGGCTCTCCTCGAGCTGCTCGGCGGCCACCAGGTTGCCCAGCTTGCGGTTGCGGCGGGCCTCGCGCTGGGCCTGGGCCAGGGTTTCCTGGCGCTCGGCCAGGGTCGCCCGGGCATGGCGCAGGGCCAGGCTGAAGCGGTCCTGGTCGATGGTGAACAGCACATCGCCACGCTTGACCACCTGGTTGTCGCGCACCTCGACGTTCTGGATCAGGCCGGACACGTCCGGGGCGATCTGGATCACGTCGGCACGGATGTGGCCATCGCGCGTCCAAGGGGCGAACAGGTAATAGACCACCATCTGCCAGACGAGCACGGTCGCCAGGCTTACCACCAACAGCGTCAGGACCACGCGGCCCAAGGTCAACAAAGGTTTTTTCATGGCAGCATCAGGCTTCGGCAAAAGTGATCGACCACACCGAGCAGCACGGCGTAGAGAGCAACGTTGAACAACGCCCGGTGCCAGACCAGGCGGTAGAACTGCAGGCGGGTGAGCACGGCGTGCACGCCCAGGAACAGCAGGTAGGTGAAGACCATCATCACCAGCAGCGTGGGCAGGAATACGCCGCTGATATCCACATCACCGATCACAGAGGCGCTCCGTCGATGCCGGGGGAAAATTGCGGTTGTGCGTCGGACGGCTCCAGCACCACTTCGACACCGGGCAGCAACGCCAGCCGCAGGCCGCTCAGGGCATGCAGCAGGTGCACCCGCGCCTCCCCGCGATCGGTCATGTCGCTCATGGCCAGGGCCTGGCGCGCGCGTTCCATGTTGCGCAACAACGCCGGCGGTGCATGCAGGCGTTCGCGGGCGCGCAGGCAGGCGGCGTAGTGCTCGCCCACTTCGGCGACCACCGTCTCCAGCCGCTCGCGGGCCTGCTGGCCGACGCGCGGCGTGTAGGCCAGCAGGTCGAGCAGGTTCAGGCCCACGCGCAGGTCGCGCAGGGCCACGCCGCTGTCCTGGCCGGTCATGGCCAGCCGGGGGACGTGTTGCATCAGGCGGTCGAGCATCTGTACGCCGACCTGGCGGTGCTCGGCCAGGGTCGCCGGCTGGGTCATCTCGACGATGTCGCGCCAGCTGAAGCGGGTCAGGCGCTTGGCAGCCAGTTCCACGCCGAAGGGACGCACCACAAGCGTCCAGACGAAGGCGAACAGCAGCCCCACGGGACCTGCCAGGTTGGCGTTGATGAAGGTCAGGAAGTCGGCGTCGTAGGCGCCCTGGATGCTGATGAAGGTCGCGGTGTTGACGATGGTCAGCAAGGTGCCGAGATAGAAGCGCGGCTGCACCGTGAGGGTCCCGACGCAGATGAAGGGCACGGCGAAGGCCAGCACCAGCATGGGGAAGTCATGCAGGTTGGGCAGTACGAAGAACAGGTACAGGCTGGCGAAGACCACCGACAGCAGGGTCCAGAAGAAGAACCGGTAGATCTGCGGGGCCGGGTCGTCCATGGCCGCGAAGAAGCTGCAGGCCACCGCCGCCAGGATCACCGCGCTGCCGCCATCGTGCCAGCCAAGCGCGATCCACAGGCCGCAGGCGACGATGATGGCGGTCACGGTCGAGAACACCGAGTACAGCATCAGGCCGCGGTCGAAGAACGGCGTCAGGCGGCCCAGGCGCCAGTGGCGGTAGACGGCGCGCCACGGGGCCGGATCGTCGCTGCGCAGGGCATGCTGCAGCGCGCAGCAGTCCTGCCACAGGTCGAGCCACTCGGTCAGGCGGTACAGGGCGTTCGACAACAGCAGCTCGGCACGCTCGTCCAGCGCAGCCGCGCTGGGGTACTGGTGTTCGAGCTGTTCGCGCAGGGCGGCCCAGCGAGCGGCCGGGGCGTCTTCGGCAGTGGCCTGAAGCCATTCGCGGGCCTGGCCGAGCAAGGGTTGCAACCGCGCGTACTGGGCCGGGGCGCGGCCTTCGAGGGCAAGCAAGGCATCGTCCAGGGCGTCGACCACCGGCAACAGGTGGATCATGCGACCGCGCAGTTCGCGGGCGTTCTTGACGGTCTGCGGGCCGGCGCCTTCATGGGCAAGCTGGCCGATCATCGCTTCGAGCGAGTTGAAGGTCGTGACCATCGAGGCGCGCAGGCCGCTGACCTTCTCGGCCGTCGCTTCGCGGGCCAGGTACGTATCGCTGTAGCGGATGGCCTCGGCGAACCAGTTGCCGGTCGCCCCGACCACCACCGGCGCCAGGCGCCTTGGCCAGAAGATCGCGCCGACCACGGCGGCGCAGACGATCCCGAGGCAGATTTCCTGGGCCCGGGACGAGGCCACGTCGAACACTGCCAAAGGGTTGTCGACCACCGCCAGGGCGATCATCGGCAAGGTGTAGCCAGCCAGCATCAGCAAGTAGTTGTTGGCGGTGCGCAGGTTGAGCGACAGGAACAGCAGCGTGCCGGTCCACAGCGCGACCGCAATGCTCAGCAGCAAGGGCGCCTCCACCAGGGGCGGCACCAGCAAGATCGCCCCGCCCGCGCCAAGCAACGTGCCCAGCGCACGGTAGAGCGCCTTGGAGCTGGTCGGGCCGACGAAGGGGCTGGAGACAATGTACACCGTGGCCATGGCCCAGTAGGGACGTGGCAGCTGCATGAGCAGCGCGATGTACAGGGCGATCATGGACGCGGCGAACGTGCGCACGCCGTAGAACCAGTCGCGCGCGGGCGGCATCGAGCTGAAGAAGCCGTTCATGCGAAGCTTTCCGGGGTGCGTTGGCCGGCGTCTTCGAAGGCGCGGATCACCCGCAGGGTCGCTTCAAGGTCCGCCGGGGCGATGCCCTGCAATATCTCGCGGCGCAGGCGCACCAGTTCGCCTTCGATGGACTCGGCCAGCGCCCGGCCCCGGGCGGTGAGGCTCAGGGCCTTGGCACGCCGGTCGAGCGGGTCTTCGCTGCGACAGACAAAACCGGCCTTGCACAACTGGTCGAGCAGACGCACCAGCGAGGGGCTCTCGAGACCCGCTGCCTGGGCCACCGCGACCTGGTGCACGCCGTCGCCCAGGCGCACGATCATCAGCAAAGGCACCGCGCACGCTTCGGAAATGCCGTACCCGGTCAGGGTCGCCTGGCAAATCCGCCGCCAATGGCGGGCAGCCGCGACCATGCCGCTGCTGATGTTGAGTTGCACTGCATCGAGGGTCATCTGGGAAACCGTAGATATTCATAGTTTGCTAACTATCAATAATACTGCCTCCCCTCCCCCTTTCGTCAACCGCGCGCGACGGGCGTGATCCAGGCTGGCAATGCCGTAGAAGACGCTCTCAGGGCTGGATCTGGTCTTCGAGTCTCATGGTCAGCGCCAGGGTGCTACCCATGTCGATGGCCTGGTCGCGCCAGTACAGGTAGCGCAGCGGATCGACCGAGCTGAAGTGCACGGCCAGTTCTTCGGCAGCCGGCATGACGCCAGCGACGGCGGCCTGCTCCAGCCAGTACAGCGCGGTCTTGGCGTCGGCCTCGACATGCAGCCCATGCAGCAGCCGGTAGCCGACTTCGAATCGGCACCGGGCTTCGCCCTGCCGCGCGCCCCGCAGGAACCATTGGTAGGCTTCATTCAGGTCGACCTGCCAGTCAGCGCCGGGCTCGACTACTTCTTCCTCGAACAGGTCGCCCAGTGCCGCCGCCGCGTGGGCCATGCCGCGCTCGAACGCTTGACGATAGTAGCGCGCCGCATTGCTGTAGGAGACTTCCACTCCCTTGCCAAAGTAGTGCTGCTGTCCCAGGTTGAACCAGGCGGCCGCGCTCCCCTGCAACGCGGCCATGCGCAGCAGGTGGCTGGCCAGCAGCGGATCGGCGCGCCAGTACTTGCCATTGAGCCAGATCCAGCCCAGGTCGTTGAGCGCCGCGACGCTGCCATGCAAGGCCTGCTCGCGCAGGTCGAGATACACCTGCTGCAGGTCGCCGGCTTCATCCAGCCGGTCGATCAGGCTGAAACGCTCGCCGAGCGCAGCGTGCTGGCTAGGGATGCCGACGCCTGCAAGCAGGCGTTGCCGCTGCCGCGGGCGCGAGATCAGCGGAGCGATCCGCTCGGGGAGCAGGTGCTCAAGCAGCGAAACTACATTGCTGGCAGCAGACATGTTCATCCTCATTGAACGACCCGCAGCCCTACAAGCGGTTGCGATGAGGCGTGATTCTGCGCGACGTGACGACAAAACCTGTCGCGAACGATTCTGTCAAAGGCAACCAAATGCGAGTTCCTTGATCTGAGTGACAAGTGGCTATTTGCCATACATCGCCACAGCCGCCATGCTATTGCGGCAAGCCTAGACAAGGACGCCGCCTTTTGCCTTCTGCTACCACCCGCGCCACCCTCAGCCGTCAATGGGCGTTGTTGCGCCAGCTGCCCAGCCGTTCGCCTGGAATCACCAGCGCCGAACTGGTCTGGCGCTTGAGAGACGTGGGTTTCATCATCAGCAAACGCACCATCGAACGCGATCTGAACGAGTTATCGCTGATTTTTCCGCTTGAACGCAATGACAAGAGCATTCCGTTCGGCTGGCACTGGCCTGCCAATGCGCTGGGGGATCCGCGTGGCCATTTTGATCTGCAGGGCTACCTGCGCAACAAAGCGGTGTTGCCAGAGCCCAGTGGTGGGGTCGAGTTGCAGGCGTGGATCAGCGACGAACTGGCACGCCAGCTGCGAGAGACGCCGCTGACCCCGGACATGCAGCTCACCGCGCTCGACCAGGGCCACCGGCTACGGGCCAGTGTCAGCGATAGCGCGGCGCTGCGCTGGTGGCTGCTGGGCCAGGGTGGCAACCTGGTGGTCGAGCTGCCGACCACCCTGCGCGAAGAAATCGCCCGCACCTTCAACCTTGCCGCGGCTCAATACAGCGCTAGCGCTGCATGCCCCAACGGCGCACCGTGACGCGCTCAAGGGTATTGAACACCAGGCTCTCGACCAGCAGCCCGATCAGGATCACCACCGCAAGGCCGGCAAAGACCTTGTCGGTGTA
>JAQZAY010000165.1 GCA_029239415.1 Pseudomonas sp.
ACCAGCAGGCCACCGCTGGTCTGCGGGTCGCACAGCAGGTGCTTCTGGTCGTCGGTCAGTTCGCCGAGCTTGTGGCCATAGCTGTCGTAGTTGCGCAGCGTGCCGCCAGGTACGCAGCCCTCTGCCAGGTAGTGCTCGATGCCCGGCAGGCGCGGCACGGCATCGTATTGCAGGTGCGCGGTCAGGCCACTGCCTTCGGCCAGCTCGACCAGATGGCCAAGCAGGCCGAAACCGGTCACGTCGGTCATGGCAAGCACCCCGTCGAGCTTGCCGAAGCGGCTGCCGGGCGTGTTCAGGGTGCACATCCAGTCCCGGGCCAGCCCCTGGTCCTGCTCGCGCAGCCTGGACTTCTTCTCGGCGGTGGTCAGGATGCCGATGCCCAGCGGCTTGGTCAGGTACAGGCGGCAGCCTGCCGTAGCCGTGTCGTTGCGCTTGAGGTGGCGCTTGCTGACCACGCCAGTCACCGCCAGGCCGAAGATCGGCTCGGGCGCATCGATCGAGTGGCCACCGGCCAGTGGAATACCGGCCTCGGCGCACACGGCGCGCCCACCACGGATCACCTCGCGGGCGACTTCCGGCGGCAGCACGTTGACCGGCCAGCCCAGGATGGCGATGGCCATCAGTGGATCGCCGCCCATCGCGTAGATATCGCTGATCGCATTGGTGGCGGCGATGCGGCCGAAATCGTAAGGGTCATCGACGATGGGCATGAAGAAATCGGTGGTCGAGACCACGCCGCGCTCATCGTCCAGCGCGTAGACGGCGGCATCGTCGCGCGAGGCGTTGCCTACCCACAGCTTCGGGTCGAGCGCCTGCGTGCCGCTCTCGGCCAGGATCACATCCAGCACCTTGGGCGAGATCTTGCAGCCGCACCCGGCGCCATGGCTGTACTGTGTCAGACGGATCGGTTGGCTCATACGCACCTCGGATAATCGTGATGCGCGATTGTAGCAAAGCTGGCCTTTGCGCCGACGCCTCTTATAATCCCACCCTGTCGGCAAGCTGCCGGCCTTGTCCTCGCTTTCGACCCGGAGAAACCCCATGTTCAAACGCCCATTGGCACTGGTCGCCGGCTTCGTGCTGTCCTGCTCCGCCGTCATGGCCCAGGCGGCCGACACCTTGCGCGTCAGCGCCATCCCCGACGAAGCGCCGACCGAGCTGCTGCGCAAGTTCAAGCCCCTCGGCGCCTACCTGGAGCAGCGCCTGGGGATGAAGGTGCAGTTCGTTCCCGTGGCCGACTACCCGGCGGTGGTCGAGTCGCTGGCCAGCGACCGGCTGGACATGGCCTGGCTGGGTGGCTTCACCTTTGTCCAGGTTCACCTGAAGGACCCTACCGCCACGCCGCTGGTACAGCGCGAGCAGGATGCCCAGTTCACCAGCAAGTTCATCACCGCCAACCCGCAGGTGAAGAGCCTGGCCGACCTCAAGGGCAAGACCTTCGCCTTCGGCTCGATCTCGTCCACCTCCGGCAGCCTGATGCCACGCTACTTCATGCTCAAGAACGACGACATCAAGCCCGAGGACTACTTCAAGCGCATCTCCTACTCTGGCGCCCACGATGCCACCGCCGCCTGGGTGCAGGCCGGCAAGGTCGACGCCGGGGTACTCAACGCCAGCGTATGGGACAAGCTGGTCGCCTCCGGCAAGGTCGATACCCGGAAGGTCAAGGTGTTCGCCACCACGCCGACCTACTACGACTACAACTGGACCGTGCGCGGCAGCCTGGACCCGGTGCTCAAGGAGAAGATCAAGCAGGCCTTCCTCGACCTGGACCCCGCCAACCCCGAGCAGAAGGCGATCCTTGATCTCCAGGCCGCCAGCCGCTTCATCGAGACCAGCCCCGACAACTACAAGGGCACCGAGGAAGCTGCGCGCGCCGCCGGACTGCTCAAGTGAGCATCCACCTGCTCGGTGCCGGCCTGCGCCATGGCCAGGTCCAGGCCCTGAAGGGCGTGGACCTGCGCATCGCGGCCGGCGAGCGGGTGGCGATCATCGGCCCGTCGGGGGCCGGCAAGTCCAGCCTGCTGCACCTGATGGCAACCGCCAGCCGCCTCAGCGAAGGCAGCCTGGAGCTGCTGGGCGAGCAGCCCTGGCGGCTGTCGGCGCGTGCTCGCCAGCGCCTGCGTGCGCGGGTCGGGCTGGTGCATCAGGCGCCGCCCCTGCCCCTGCGCCAGCGAGTGGTCACGGCGGTACTGGCCGGACGCCTGGGGCAGTGGGGCACGCTGCGCGGGATGCTCAACCTGCTCTACCCACTGGACGTGCCCGGGGCTCGACAGGTGCTGACCGAGCTGGGCCTGGCCGACAAGCTGTTCGCCCAGTGCGGCCAGCTGTCCGGTGGCCAGTTGCAGCGCGTCGGCATCGCTCGCGCGCTGTACCAGCGCCCACAGGTGCTGCTGGCCGACGAACCGGTCTCGGCCATGGACCCTGTGCTGGCCGGCCATAGCCTGGCATTGCTCAACCGCCATGCCCGCGATCATGGCGTGACCCTGGTCGCCAGCCTGCATGCGGTGGAGCTGGCGCTGGCGCATTTTCCGCGGATAGTCGGCATCCGCGAGGGGCGAGTGGCATTCGATTGCCCGGCCCAGGCGGTCACTCCCGACCTGCTCGAGGCGCTCTACGCCAACGAACAACTGGCAGCGCCCAGCGAGCCCGAACCTCATCCGCACCTGCAGATCCCCCGATGCTGAATCGCGACACCCGTGATCCCGCGGCCTTGCCGCGCCTGCTGCTGGCCTTGCTGGCGCTGGCGTTGCTGTGGCCAGGGCTGCGGCTCAGCGAGCTCGATCCGGGTGTCCTGCTGCAGGCCGACAACCGCCAGCAGATGGCCAGTTTCGCCAGTGGCTTCTGGCCGCCCGCGCATGCCCCGGATTTCCTCGCCCTGCTGCTGGAATCCACGCTGCAGACCCTGGCCGTGGCCACCGCCGGCATGGCGCTGGCGCTGTTGCTGGCCGTGCCTGCCAGCCTGCTTGCCAGTCGCGCCCTGTCGCTCGCCGCGGCCTCCCAGGGAGGCCGGGCCGGCGTATGGTCGGGTGCCGCGCGCCTGCCGGTGCGTGGCCTGCTGGTCTTCCTGCGCAGCGTGCCGGAGATCGTCTGGGCGCTGCTGTTCGTTCGCGCCGTGGGCCTGGGGCCGACCGCCGGGGTGCTGGCCATCGCCATCACCTACAGTGGCATGCTCGGCAAGGTCTACGCCGAGATCTTCGAATCGGTGGACCAGCGTCCGGCGCATGCCCTGCTGCAGGCTGGCAGCAGCCGGCTCAACGGATTTCTCTATGGCATCCTGCCAAGCGCCGCGGCGGAGCTGGTGTCCTACACCGTCTATCGCTGGGAATGCGCGGTGCGTGCCTCGGTGGTAATGGGTTTTGTCGGCGCGGGCGGCCTCGGGCAGCAGATCGACCTGTCGATGCGCATGTTCGCCGGTGCCGAAGTCGCGAGCATGCTGCTGGCGTTCCTTGGCCTGGTGTTCATGGCCGACCAGCTGAGCCGCGCATTGCGTGGGAGGCTGGCATGAACCGCCTGCTCAACGTGCTCTGGGGCGTGGCGATCCTGGCTGCCGTGGCGGCCTCGTTTGCCTACCTGAGCCTGGACCTCGAGGCGCTGGTGGGCAATGGCGGCCTGGGACAGATGGGCGAGTACGCCGCGCGGTTCCTGAGTCCGGACCTGAGCGCGGAGCATTTGCGCAGGGTCGGCCACGGGGCACTGGAAACCCTGGCGATGTCTGGCCTTGGCACCTTGCTGGCGGTGGTGCTGGGAATGCTGCTCGCCTTGCCGGCGGCGGGGCGTTTCGGCTGGCCGCTGCAGGGGCTCGCGCGGCTGCTGCTCAATGCCCTGCGTGCGATTCCCGAACTGGTGTGGGCGGCGTTGACCGTGCTTGCCGCAGGCCTGGGGCCCAACGCCGGCACCCTGGCCCTGGCGCTGCATACCGCAGGCGTCCTGGGCCGGCTGTTCGCCGAAGCCCTGGAGAACACCCCCGGCGAGCCCGCTGCCGCCTTGCGCCTGCAAGGCGCCAGCCAGGCCAGTGCCTTCTGCTTCGGGACCTTGCCCAACCTGTGGCCACAGCTGCTTGCCTATAGCCTGTACCGCTGGGAAAACAACATCCGCATGGCCAGCGTGCTGGGGTTCGTCGGCGCAGGCGGGCTGGGGCAGATGCTCTACACCACGTTGAGCCTGTTCCAGGAGGCCCAGGCCAGCACCGTGATCATCGCCATGCTCATCCTGGTGCTGCTGGTGGACGCCCTGAGCGACCTCTTGCGCCAGCGCTACGTGAAGGCGTGATGCCTCCTACTCCTGGCTCACCACCAACCGCTCGCACTGCGCATCGCGCTGCATCGACTCCAGGTTGCGCTCGATCGTCTCGCAGATCGTGTCCATCTGGATCTGGTGTTCGCTGAAGCGGAACGGGCTCTGCAGGTCGGTGCCGATGCGCTCGATCGCCAGCAGCATGAAGCCCACCACCGTGGAGGCCAGCGGCGTGAACCAGCCCAGCGTCTCCACCAGGCCCACCGGCACGATCAGGCAGAACAGGCTGATGAACAGCCGCGGAAAGTACACATAGGGATAGGGCAGGGGCGTATTGGCGATCCGCTCCATGCCGCCCTGGGCGTTCGACAGGTCGACCATGGTCGACTCCAGCCGCGCCAGGCGGATGCTGTCCAGGCGCCCGGCCTTGTATTCACGGCTGAGCATCGCCGCCGAGCCGGTGAGGATGTCGTTGGCGAAGTTGTTCGACTTGTTGCGCCGCTCGAACTCGTTCGGCGGGATGAACGCCATCAGCTCGTCGGGGCAGGGCCGGCCCTTCAAGTGCGCCGCCAGGCAGTTCACATAGGCGATATGCCGGCGCAGCAAGGTGGCCTTCACCGGATTCACGCCCTCGTCCCCATCGTCGATCAACGACAGCACCTGGCGCCCGTAGCTGCGTGAACTGTTCACCAGCATCCCCCACAAGGTGCGCGCCTCCCACCAGCGGTTGTAGGCGCTGCTGTTGCGAAAGCTCACCAGCACCACCAGCGCCGAGCCCAGCAGTGTCAGCGGCATCAGCGGCAGGGTGAACTGCGTTTCGAAGAACAGCATGAATTCGACCGTGACCAGCACGTCCCAGATCAGCAGCCAGAACAGCGACCAGCCGATATAGCCGAAGGTCTTTACCACCAGGCGGTACTTGCGGGCGATAGCGTCTTTCATGAGCAGGCCTCCAGGCAAAGAGCACGAGAAGTCGGACGCCGTGCCGGGCACAAGGTTCGCTGCGAGTCGTCGGCGGGTATTGCCGGAGGTGTCTGGGGCAGGGATCTCCCTACGAATACGCTTTGATAGACACCGCCAGCACATGCAAAGGCATCGCGCAATCGACCAGCGGGTTTGATGTTCCTTTTCCATTGATGGCACAATGATGTCACCCCCGAACCGCAAGGCTTGCCTCCGCCTTGCCGTCTGTCCGGTGTGGTCAAGGACAGCATTGGATTCGGCGATTTCCCAGATGAGCGAGCGAACAGGTAAAGGCCTCTCTTTTGCCAAGCGCATGTACGTGCCGCGGGCGGTCGGTACGGGGCTGGGCTTTTTTTGCGTGATGGTCGGGCTCACGCCCCAGCAGCCGCAGTGGTGGGTGTGGGCCCTGCTCATCGCCCATGGTTTCGTCTGGCCACACCTGGCGTTCCAGCTTGCCCGGCGCTCCGCTCATCCCTTTGCCGCCGAGCAGCGCAACCTGGTATTCGACGGCTTCGCGGGCGGCTGCTGGGCAGGCATGATGGGCCTCAACCCGCTGCCAAGCGTCATCATCCTGTCGATGATCGCCATGGACAAGATCGCCACCGGCGGCTGGCACATGCTGCTCAGGACCGTAGCGGGGCAGACCCTGGGCATCGGCCTGTGCCTTTGGCTCTATGCACCGCCTTTGTTCCCCGAGACCACCTACAGGCAGATGCTCGCCTGCTTGCCGATCCTGTTGATCTATCCGATGGCCATCGGCCTGATCTGCTACCAGGTCACGACGGAACTCACCCGTCACAAGCGCACGCTGGCCCGCCTGAGCAAGACCGACAGCCTCACTGGCCTTGCCAACCATGGTGCCTGGCAGGAGCTGTTGCTGCGTGAGTTCGAGCGCTGCCGCGGCCAGCAGCAGCCCAACAACCTTGCCCTGATCGATGTCGACCATTTCAAGCAGGTCAACGACCGTTACGGCCACCTGGCGGGCGACAACATCTTGCGTACCCTTGGTGCGACGTTGACGACCCATCTGCGCAAGACCGACCTGGTCGCCCGTTATGGTGGAGACGAGTTCTGCGTGATGCTGCCCGGCACCACCCCGGAGCAAGCCCGCGAGATTCTCGAGCGCCTGCGCCAGACCGTGGAGCACTACCATGACCCACAGTTGCCGGGCCTGGCGCTGAGCCTGAGTATCGGCATCGCCCCGTACGGCGATCACCTGGCCAATGCCGGAGGCTGGCTCCATGAGGCAGACATGGCGCTGTACGTCGCCAAGAATGCCGGGCGAAACACGATTCACCAGGCGGCCGCGCCTGGCTGTGAGGCGCAACGGCGCGTGCTTTTCGGTGACACTCTCTGAGACGTAAACGGCGCTGAGGTTTATCATCAGAGTGTCGCAGCATTCGCCGCAGCCGGGAAAGGCCACCTTTCATGAAGTCTTCTGTAAAGCGTTCCCCCAACGTCCCGCAGCGCAAGGAACTCATCCCCAGTACCTTGCCGTTCCCAGTCGTCGGCATCGGCGCATCCGCGGGCGGACTTCAGGCCATCAAGGCGTTTTTCGAACACATGCCAGGCGACAACGGCATGGCCTTCGTCGTGGTCCTGCACTTGTCGCCAGATCACCAGAGCCTTGCCGACCAGATCATCCAGGAAGTCACCCGGATGCCCGTGCGCCAGGTGGTCGACACGGTGTCGATCGAGAAAAACACGGTCTATATCATCTCCCCTGCGCATCACCTGATCATGAACGACGGCTACCTTGCGGTGATTCCAGCCGAGCGTCCACCGGGCATGCACATCGCCATCGACCTGTTCTTCAGGGACCTGGCCGATGTGCACAAGGAGCGCGCCTTCTGCCTGGTGCTGTCCGGCACCGGCTCCGACGGGGCCGTCGGGCTCTCGCGGATCAAGGAGCAAGGCGGTATCACGCTGGCGCAGGCGCCGGAGGATGCCGAGTTCGACGGCATGCCACGCGCCGCCATCGACACGCAGATGGTCGACCTGGTGCTGCCCGTGGTCGAGATGCCGCAGAAACTGCTGGAACTGTGGCGCAACTCGTCGTCGATCAGGTTGCCGACCGCCAACGACCCTGAAATCACGACCACGCCGCCTGCCAGCGAACGGGAAGCCGCGATCGCCGAACAGCTGCTGCAGGACATCCTGCTGCAGCTGCGCACCGTCACCGGACATGACTTCAAGCACTACAAGCGCGCGACGGTCCTGCGCCGCATCGAACGCCGCATGCAAGTGACGGCGCAACCCGACCTGGCGGCCTATTACGATTATCTGCAGACGCACTCGGATGAAACCCGGGCGTTGCTGGGCGACATGCTGATCGGCGTGACCAACTTCTTCCGTGACCGGGAAGCCTTCGAAGCCCTGGAACGAGAGGTCATTCCGGGCCTTTTGCAGTCAGTGCGTGACACCTCCCCCCGGCGTGAGGAAATTCGTGTCTGGTCTGCCGGCTGCTCCACCGGCGAAGAGGCCTACAGCCTCGCTATTCTCCTGAACGAATACATGGCCCAGGCGTCGAGTACCGCCAGGCTGCAGGTGTTTGCCACCGATATCGACGACCGCGCCATCGCCTGCGGACGCAATGGCGTCTACTCGGGCGCGATCATCACCGATATCCCGCCCAATCGCCTGCGCCAGAACTTCACCAAGGAAAGCGGCCAGTATCGGGTCTCCAAGGACCTGCGCGAGAAGGTGCTGTTCGCCCAGCACAGCCTGCTGATCGATCCGCCGTTCTCGCAGATCGACCTGATCGTGTGCCGCAACGTGCTGATCTACCTGGACCGCGAGGTGCAGCGCCAGATCATGCAGATGTTCCATTTCGCCTTGCG
>JAQZAY010000166.1 GCA_029239415.1 Pseudomonas sp.
GCACGGTCGTGACGAAGTTACGCTGACCTTGTCGAAAAAGGGTTCGGGGGTGGTTACCGCTGCCGATATTCAGCTGGATCACGATGTCGAGATCGTCAACCCCGATCACGTAATCGCTAACCTGGCGTCGAACGGCGCCTTGAACATGAAGCTCACCGTAGCTCGTGGTCGTGGTTATGAGCCGGCAGACTCGCGTCAGACCGACGAAGACGAAAGCCGCAGCATCGGTCGTTTGCAGCTGGATGCTTCGTTCAGCCCGGTACGTCGTATCGCCTACGTGGTCGAAAACGCCCGTGTCGAGCAGCGTACCAACCTGGACAAGCTGGTCATCGATCTGGAAACCAACGGCACCCTGGATCCTGAAGAGGCTATCCGTCGTGCCGCTACCATCCTGCAACAGCAGCTTGCTGCGTTCGTCGACCTCAAGGGCGACAGCGAACCAGTGGTTGTCGAGCAGGAAGACGAGATCGACCCGATCCTGCTGCGCCCTGTTGACGATCTGGAACTGACCGTACGTTCGGCCAACTGCCTGAAGGCGGAGAACATCTACTACATCGGCGACCTGATTCAGCGTACCGAAGTAGAGCTGTTGAAAACTCCGAACCTGGGCAAGAAGTCCCTGACTGAAATCAAGGACGTCCTGGCTTCGCGTGGTCTGTCCCTCGGCATGCGCCTCGACAACTGGCCGCCTGCAAGTCTTAAGAAGGACGACAAGGCGACTGCCTGATCGTCGTAATCACCGAACGAACTGTTTGGTAAGGAATGAATCATGCGTCATCGTAAAAGTGGACGTCACCTGAGCCGTACCAGCTCTCACCGCAAGGCCATGTTCCAGAACATGGCGGTGTCGCTGTTCGAGCACGAGCTGATCAAGACTACCCTGCCAAAAGCCAAGGAACTGCGCCGCGTTGCCGAGCCGCTGATCACCCTGGCCAAGGAAGACAGCGTCGCCAACCGTCGTCTGGCTTTCGACCGTACTCGTTCGAAAGCCATCGTTGGCAAGCTGTTCAACGATCTGGGCAAGCGCTACGCCACCCGTCAGGGCGGCTACCTGCGTATCCTGAAGTGCGGTTTCCGCGCTGGCGACAACGCCCCTATGGCGTATGTCGAGCTGGTTGATCGTCCAGTCGGCGGTGCTGTAGAAGCCGCTGAGTAAGACATTCAGTCTGCTACAGAGAACCGGGCCTAGAGCCCGGTTTTTTGTGTCTGCAGCTATTGAAAATAGCTATTGATATTAATCATTCAATACATTTGTTTCGCGCCGCCCGCTTTTGGATAATCCTGCTCAAGCCGCCCAGTCGGCAGAACTGTCAAAGAAGGAAAGTCCATGAGCAAGATCCTCACCACCGCCAGCGGCGCCCCGGTTGCCGATAACCAGAACTCCCGCTCCGCAGGCCCGCGTGGCCCCTTGCTGCTGGACGATTTCCACCTGATCGAGAAGCTCGCTCATTTCAACCGGGAGAATATCCCCGAGCGCCGCGTCCATGCCAAGGGCTCGGGTGCCTACGGTACGTTCACCGTTACCCGGGACATCACCGAATACACCAGCGCCAAGCTGTTCGAGCAGACCGGCAAGCGAACCGAGACCTTCCTGCGTTTTTCCACGGTCGGCGGTGAGCGTGGCTCGGCAGACACCGAGCGCGATCCTCGCGGCTTCGCCCTCAAGTTCTACACCGAGGAAGGCAACTGGGACATCGTCGGGAACAACACCCCAGTGTTCTTCATTCGCGACCCGCTGAAATTCCCTGACTTCATCCACACCCAGAAGCGCCTGCCGCAAAGCAACCTGAAAAGCGCCCAGATGATGTGGGACTTCTGGTCTCACTCGCCTGAGGCACTGCACCAGGTCACCATCCTGTTTTCCGATCGGGGCATTCCGGACGGTTACCGGCACATGCATGGCTTTGGCAGCCATACCTACAGCCTGATCAATGCACAGGGCCAGCGCACCTGGGTCAAGTGGCACTTCAAGACCCGCCAGGGCATCAAGAACCTTGCCCCGGCCGATGCAGCGCGCCTGGCCGGTACCGATCCGGACTACGCCCAGCGCGACCTGTTCGAGGCGATCGAGCGGGGCGACTTCCCCAAATGGGCCGTGTGCATCCAGGTGATGAGCGAGGAGCAAGCCGCCTCGCGCGCCGAGAATCCGTTCGACGTTACCAAGGTCTGGTCGCAGAAAGAATTTCCCTTGATCGAGATCGGCGAGCTGGAGCTCAACCGCAATCCGCTGAACTACTTCGCGGAAGTGGAGCAGGCGACCTTCGGACCCAGCAACATGGTCCCAGGCGTGGGCCTGTCCCCCGACCGGATGCTGCAAGGCCGTGTGTTTGCCTACGCTGATGCTCACCGCTATCGCGTCGGGACCAATCACCAGCAGTTGCCGGTGAACGCCCCGCGCAGCCCGGTCAACAGCTACCAGCGCGACGGCGCCATGGCGTTTGGCAGCAATGGCGGTGCTGCTCCCAACTACGAGCCCAACAGCTACGGCGATGCGCCCAAGCAGTCCCCGCGCCATGCGGAGCCTGCCTTGTCATTGAGCGGCGCGGCCGACAGGCATGACCATCGCGAAGATGGCGATTACTACAGCCAGGCCGGGGCGTTGTTCCGTCTCATGAGCGCCGAGCAGAAAGCGCTGTTGATCAGCAATATCGCCTGGTCCCTGTCGAGTGTCAGCCAGGATGTGGTCGAGCGGCAGCTGCAACACTTCATCAAGGTGGATCGCGCCTACGGAGAGGGCATTGCCCAGGCACTGGGCTGGTCGATTGCCTAAGTCGAAGTGATAAAGAGAACCGCCCTCATCGGGGCGGTTTTTCAATGAATATCACTACCGTTTACTGATTTTTTTCACTGTTTCTGCGCATTTTTCAGTGACCTTGCAATAATCCTGGTTCACACTATGGCTTTCACACAGGGAGAAGCAGGGCGATGCAAGGTCACCCCGACGTAATCGACTACCTCAACTCGTTGCTGACGGGCGAACTGGCGGCACGCGATCAATACTTCATTCACTCGCGGATGTACGAGGACTGGGGCTTCAGCAAGCTCTACGAGCGCATCAACCACGAGATGGAAGAAGAGGCCCAGCACGCCGACGCGTTGATGCGTCGCATCCTGATGCTCGAAGGCACCCCGCGCATGCGCCCCGACGATCTTGATGTCGGCACCACCGTGCCGGAGATGATCGCCTCCGACCTGCGGCTGGAGTACAAGGTGCGCGCAGCGCTGTGCAAGGGCATCGAGCTGTGCGAGCTGCACAACGACTACATCAGCCGCGACATCCTGCGGGCGCAGCTGGCCGACACCGAAGAAGATCACACCTACTGGCTGGAGAAGCAGCAAGGCCTGATCAAGTTGCTCGGCCTGGAGAACTACCTGCAATCGCAGATGTGACCACGGCGCAATCAGTTACATGAAAAAGCCCCGGGCGCCTAGGTGCCCGGGGCTTTTTCATGTCCGGGGATCAGGCCCGGTCGCGCTCCAGCAGCGGCTGGAGGTAGTGCCCGGTATGCGACTGTTTCATCTTCACCAGTTCCTCAGGGGTGCCACAGGCAATGATCTGCCCGCCCTTGGAGCCGCCTTCGGGCCCAAGGTCGACCAGCCAGTCCGCAGTCTTGATCACATCCAGGTTGTGCTCGATCACCACCACCGTATTGCCGTGGTCGCGCAGGCGGTGCAGCACGTCCAGCAACTGCTGGATATCCGCGAAGTGCAGGCCGGTGGTCGGCTCGTCGAGGATATACAGGGTCTTGCCGGTATCGCGCTTGGAAAGCTCGCGCGACAGCTTGACCCGCTGCGCCTCACCGCCGGACAAGGTGGTCGCCGACTGCCCCAGCTTGATGTACGAAAGCCCCACGTCCATGAGCGTCTGCAACTTGCGCGCGAGCGCCGGCACCGCGTCGAAGAAGCCGCGGGCATCCTCGATGGTCATTTCCAGGACCTCGTGGATGTTCTTGCCCTTGTACTTGATCTCGAGGGTCTCGCGGTTGTAGCGCTTGCTCTTGCACACGTCGCACGGCACGTAGATGTCGGGCAAAAAGTGCATCTCTACCTTGATCAGGCCATCGCCCTGGCAAGCCTCGCAGCGCCCGCCCTTGACGTTGAAGGAGAAACGCCCGGGGCCATAGCCGCGCGAGCGCGACTCAGGCACGCCGGCATACAGCTCGCGGATCGGCGTGAAGATGCCTGTGTAGGTCGCCGGGTTCGAGCGCGGTGTGCGGCCGATCGGGCTCTGGTCGATATCGACCACCTTGTCCAGGTGCTGCAAGCCATCGATGCTGGCATGCGGCGCTGCTTCCAGGGTCGTGGCACCGTTGAGCGCGGTCGCCGCCAGCGGGAACAGCGTGTTGTTGATCAAGGTGGACTTGCCCGACCCGGAGACCCCGGTCACGCAGGTCAGCAGGCCGATAGGCAGTTCCAGGTCGACATTCTGCAGGTTGTTGCCGCGAGCGCCCTTGAGCTTGAGCGAAAGCTTCTTGTCACGCGGCGTCCGCTTGGCGGGCACGATGATCTTCTTGCGGCCCGAGAGATACATGCCGGTGAGCGAGTCAGGGTGCGCCATGACCTCCTGCGGGGTGCCCTCGGCGACGATCTGCCCGCCGTGCACACCGGCGCCGGGACCGATGTCGACCACGTAGTCGGCCAGGCGAATGGCATCCTCGTCGTGTTCCACGACAATCACCGTGTTGCCCAGGTCGCGCAGGTGATTGAGGGTGCCCAGCAAGCGGTCGTTGTCTCGCTGGTGCAAGCCGATGGAGGGCTCATCGAGGATGTACATCACGCCCACCAGGCCCGCGCCGATCTGGCTGGCCAGGCGGATGCGCTGGGCCTCGCCGCCAGACAGGGTGTCGGCGCTGCGGTCCAGGGTGAGGTAGTCCAGGCCGACGTTGACCAGAAACTGCAAGCGCTCGCAGATTTCCTTGAGGATCTTGGAGGCGATCTCGCCGCGTCGTCCTGTCAGGGTAAGCCCGCCGAAGTAGCTGCTGGCATCGCCGATCGGCAGGCTGGTGACCGCCGGCAGGGTCTTTTCACCGACCCACACATGCCGCGATTCACGGCGCAGGCGGGTACCGCGGCAGTCGGGGCAGGGCTGAGTACCCAGGTACTTGGCCAACTCTTCGCGCACGCTGGTCGACTCGGTCTCGCGGTAGCGGCGTTCGAGGTTCGGCACGATCCCCTCGAAGGGGTGCGAGCGCTTGACGATATCGCCCCGGTCGTTGAGGTACTTGAAGTCCACGTTCTGCTTGCCGCTGCCCTGCAGCAGGAGCTTCTGCTGCTCGGCCGACAATTGGCCAAAAGGCTTCTCGAGGCTGAAGCCAAAGTGCGCGGCCAACGAGCCGAGCATCTGGAAATAATAGACATTGCGCCGGTCCCAGCCGCGGATCGCTCCTTCGGCCAGGGTCAGCTCGGCATTGACCAGGCGCTTGGTGTCGAAGAACTGCTTGACCCCCAGGCCGTCACAGGTAGGGCAGGCACCGGCCGGGTTGTTGAAAGAGAACAGCTTGGGTTCGAGCTCGCTGATCGCATGGCCGCATATCGGGCAGGCGAAGCGGGCGGAGAAGATCATCTCCTCGCCAGGCTCGTCGTCCATCGGTGCGACCAGGGCGATGCCGTCGGCCAGCTTCAAGGCAGTCTCGAAGGATTCGGCCAGGCGCTGCTGCAGGTCGGCGCGCACCTTGAAGCGGTCCACGACCACATCGATGCTGTGCTTTTTCTGCTTGTCCAGCTTGGGCAGCTCGTCGAGTTCGTAGAGCTTGCCGTTGATGCGCGCGCGGACAAAGCCTTGCGCGCGTAGCTCGTCGAATACCGCCAGGTGCTCGCCCTTGCGCTCACGCACCACCGGGGCGAGCAGCATCAGCCTCTTGCCCTCGGGCTCGGCCAGGGCCAGGTCGACCATCTGGCTGACGGTCTGCGCCTCCAGCGGGATGTCGTGGTCTGGACAGCGCGGCGTACCCACGCGGGCATACAGCAGGCGCAGGTAGTCATAGATCTCGGTAATGGTGCCCACGGTCGAGCGCGGGTTGTGCGATGTCGATTTCTGCTCGATGGAGATGGCCGGTGACAGGCCTTCGATGGTGTCGACGTCAGGCTTTTCCATCATCGACAGGAACTGCCGGGCATACGCCGACAGGGATTCCACATACCGGCGCTGCCCTTCGGCGTACAGGGTGTCGAACGCCAGGGAGGACTTGCCGGAACCCGACAGGCCGGTGATGACGATCAGCTTGTCACGCGGCAGGGTCAGGTCGATGTTCTTCAGGTTGTGGGTACGTGCCCCACGAATCAGGATCTTGTCCACTGCGGCCTCGCTTGGCGGGCATAAACCAGGAAGTATACGGCGCGCTGCCATTACGCGGCAAAGCGTCGCGTATATGCCGTTAAGCAGTCGGACTGATAGAATCCCTGCCGGTTCACACGAGGTTCATCCATGCACGACAACCACCACGATCGCATGAGCGGCAGCGAAACCCGCGCCGCAAGCGGCCTGGCCCTGGTCTTCGCTTTTCGCATGCTGGGCATGTTCATGGTGTTGCCCGTGCTGGCCACCTATGGCATGGACCTGGCCGGGGCGACGCCGGCGCTGATCGGCCTGGCCATCGGGGCCTACGGGCTGACCCAGGCGCTTCTGCAGATTCCCTTCGGGATGATTTCCGATCGCATCGGGCGGCGTCCGGTCATCTACGCCGGCCTGGTGGTCTTTGCCCTGGGCAGCGTGCTGGCGGCCCAGGCCGATTCGATCTGGGGCGTCATCGCCGGCCGCATCCTGCAAGGGGCGGGAGCGATTTCCGCCGCAGTGATGGCCTTGCTCTCGGACCTGACCCGCGAGCAGCACCGCACCAAGGCCATGGCCATGATCGGCATGAGCATCGGCCTGTCGTTCGCTGTCGCCATGGTCGTCGGCCCGCTGCTGACGCGCGCCTTCGGCCTGTCAGGATTGTTCCTCGCGACGGCAGCCTTGGCGCTGGTCGGCATCGCCCTTGTCGTATTCGTCGTGCCCAGTGCCCACAGCGTCCTGCAGCATCGCGAATCCGGCGTGGCGCGCCAGGCCCTGGGCCCGACCCTGCGGCATCCCGACCTGCTGCGCCTGGACGTGGGCATCTTCGTGCTCCATGCCATCCTCATGGCCAGCTTCGTCGCCCTGCCGCTGGCGTTCGTCGGCGCGGGACTGCCCAGGGAAGAACACTGGTGGGTCTACCTGACCGCGCTGTTCGTCTCATTCTTTGCAATGGTTCCCTTCATCATCTACGGCGAAAAGAAGCGCAAGATGAAGCGTGTGTTGCTCGGCGCAGTGGCCGTGCTGATGCTCACCGAGGTGTTCTTCTGGCAATGGGCTGACAACTTGCGCGGACTGGTGATCGGCACCGTGATATTCTTTACCGCATTCAACCTGCTGGAGGCATCCTTGCCTTCACTGGTGAGCAAGGTGTCGCCCGCCGGCGGCAAAGGGACGGCCATGGGGGTCTACTCCACGAGCCAGTTCCTGGGCGCCGCGCTGGGAGGAATACTCGGCGGCTGGTTGTTCGGGCAGGGTGGCCTGGGCATGGTGTTCGTGGGCTGCGCCGGGCTGTGCCTCGTCTGGCTGGTCGTCGCGCTGAGCATGCGCGAACCGCCCTATGTGACCAGCTTGCGCATGCCGTTGTCAGCGCAGGCGGCCCGGGATGCCGGGCTGGCCGAACGCCTGATGGCCGTGCCGGGAGTGACCGACGCCGTGGTGGTAGCAGATGAAGCCGCCATCTACATCAAACTGGATACGAAAATTTTGGATCGCGCGACCCTCGAGCGTCTGGTAGACCCGACCTCGACGGCGTGCGAAGCCTAGGAGAACGTTATGGCCCGTGGGGTTAACAAAGTCATTCTGGTCGGTACCTGCGGTCAGGATCCCGAAACTCGTTACCTGCCCAACGGTAACGCCGTGACCAACCTGAGCCTGGCTACCAGCGAGCAGTGGACCGACAAGCAGACCGGCCAGAAGGTCGAGCGCACCGAATGGCACCGTGTGTCCATGTTCGGCAAGGTTGCCGAGA
>JAQZAY010000167.1 GCA_029239415.1 Pseudomonas sp.
CCTGTCACGCCGGGGGTCGCGGGTTCGAGTCCCGTCCGCTGCGCCATCTTCGAGCTTCCAGGGCCCACTGAACACCCGGAAGCCACAACGAAAGCGACCCTAGGGTCGCTTTTTTTGTTTCTCCGATTGGGTCAAAATGCCCTGTCCGCCGGCCCGCGGCCAGCAGGCTGCCACCGGCTCTTCTCATGCAAGAGGCCGATCATGCAGGATGCCGTTCCCCCCTCCGCTTCGCTTACCTCCAACGTTTCGCGCCCTGCGCCACTGCTGGGCATCGACCTGGGCACTACCAACAGCCTGATCGCCGTCTGGCAGCAGGGGCAGGCGCACCTGATCGCCAATGCCCTGGGTGAGGCCTTGACCCAGTCGGTGGTCAGCGTCGACGACGATGGCAGCGTGCTGGTCGGTCAGGCCGCCAAGGCGCGGCTCACCACCCATCCGCACCTCAGCGTGGCCGCCTTCAAGCGCTTCATGGGCAGCGACAAGCGATTCGAGCTGGGCGAGCAGTCGTTTTCGCCCGAAGAGCTGTCCGCCTTGGTGCTGGGCGCGCTCAAGCGCGACGCCGAGGCCTACCTGGGCTGTGCGGTGGACGAGGCGGTGATCTCGGTGCCGGCCTACTTCAGCGACGAGCAGCGCAAGCGCACGGTCTTTGCCGCCGAGCTGGCCGGCCTGAAGGTGCAGCGCCTGATCAACGAGCCGACCGCCGCTGCCATGGCCTACGGGCTGCACGAGCAGGCCCTGGAGCGCACACTGGTCTTCGACCTGGGCGGCGGTACCTTCGACGTGACCGTGCTCGAGTACGCCTTGCCGCTGATCGAGGTGCACGCCTCCACCGGCGACAACTACCTGGGCGGCGAGGATTTCACCGAGGCGCTGCTGGCCGGTTGCCTGCGTGACTGGCAGCTCACCGCGCAGGCCCTGCAACCACGCGAACTGGCCAGTCTGCGCGACGCCATCGAGCGGTTCAAGTGCGAACTGGGCGAGGGTGGCGGCACCCTGCACTGGAACGGCGATGGCCAGGGGCGCCAGTGGGCGCTCGACGCCGCGGCCTTGCAGGCGTTGTGGGCCCCGTTGCTGGCGCGGGTACGTGCCCCGATCGAGCAGGCATTGCGCGACGCCCGGTTGAGCCCGCGCGAGCTGGACAGCCTGGTGCTGGTCGGTGGCGCCACGCGCATGCCGCAGATTCAGCAACTGGTGGCCAAGCTGTTCGGCCGCCTGCCGTACCGGCACCTGGACCCGGACACCCTGGTCGCACTGGGGGCTGCCAGCCAGGCGGCCTGCAAGGCCCGCGAGCAGACCATCGAAGAGCTGATCCTGACCGACGTCTGCCCTTATACGCTGGGGGTCGCCGCTGGGCACACCGAGCACACCGGCGCGTCGTTCTCGCCGATCATCGAGCGCAACACGATCATCCCGACGTCCAAGGTCGAGCGCTTCTACAGTTCGCACCCCGAGCAGGAAGTGGTGCGCATCGCCGTGTACCAGGGCGAGCGGCCGTGGGTGCGCGACAACATTCTCATCGACAGTTTCGAGATCCCGCTCAAGCCCACCGGTGACATCCAGTCGCTGGACGTGCGCTTCAGCTACGACATCAATGGCCTGCTGGAAGTCGATGTGACCTTCCTGGAGACCGGGCTCAAGCACAGCCACAGCATCGACCGCAGCCCTACCGGCCTGGATGACGAGGCACGCCAGGCCAGCCACGACCGGCTGGCCGGGCTGAAGATCCACCCGCGCGACACCTTGCCCAACCGCACCTTGCTGGCGCGTCTGGAGCGCGCCTGGATGCAGAGTCTGGGCGAGGAGCGCGAACTGATCGGCAGCTGGCTGTCGGCCTTCAATGCCGCACTCAGTAGCCAGCACGGCGCGGAGATCAGTCGACAGCGCCAGCACCTCAGTCAGGCGCTGGACGACCTGCGTTACTGAGCGTCGAGCTGACGCAGGGCCGCTTGCAAGCCGTGTGGCAGGCGGTCGGCCTGGCCAGGTGGTGGCCCGCTGCGATTGGGCAGCGGGTCGCCCGGCCAGCCGAGCAACAGCAGCGGCAGGATCGGTATCCAGCGCATCAGCGCCAGCAGGATGACCAGCGCCGGCACGCCCTGGCCCACGTCACGCAGACGCCGCAGCAGCCCGCTCATGACCAGCAGACCGACCACGACCATCGCCACGGCCTGGGTCTGTGGCGGTATCAGCAGCAGGCCGGAGGCCAGGTGGCCGGCCAGCCCCGTGCGTGTCAGGCGCGTATCCAGCCGCCAGACCGCCCAGGCCGGTGCCGAAGGCCGTTGCGCCTGCTGTTCGAGCAGGCGCTCCGACCAGGCCAGCAGCGCCAGGATCGCGCAGCGTAGGCCTGCGTCTTGGGCCGGGTCGTCCTTGCCGCGCTGCAAGGCCTTGAGCAACCGCAGGCTCGACACGCGGCCATGCCCGGCCAGGTTGCCGAAGGCTTCCAACGCCGTGTTGTACAAGACTACATCGACCCCATCGAGCAGGTCGGCGGAGATCCGCCCGCCCTGGCCCTTGAGCAACTGCTCGAACACCGGCCCCAGCCGAGGGTGCGCCTCCTTGATGAAATCCATCATCCCGTGTGCCTTGCCGCGTTGTTCGTCCGATAGGCTGTCGTCGCACAGGAAGGTGGCGCTGAGCAGCAGGCAGCCGAGCGGATGTGCTTCCAGCCAGCCGCTGTCCTGGTCGGCGCATTCGAAGAGCTGGGCCGTGCTAGGCAGGCGTGGGCTGTCGAAGCAATAGGTCCAGGTGATCAGGCGGGAGGCCAGCAGGCGCTGCGCCGTGTCGTTCAGGTCGAGCCGTTCGAGCAGCGCGCCCTCCAGGTCGGTGGTGTCGACAGGCCGCAGGTGGTCGATCGGCAGCGCGGCCAGAAAATGCGCGGGCGGGAAGGCCAGCCGCTCGACGCAGCCGCGGGACACCAGCCTCAGCCAGCGGCCAGGCTGTTCGAGCATAGCCAGCGTGAACAGATGCTGGCGGTACCAGGCCACCAGGTCCTGGCCATCGTCGGCTGCCGGCAGCCTGAAGCCTTCGAGCATCAGCCGGTACTGCGCCCACAGGCCGAACGGGCGAGGGAACATGCGACCGGTCTGGAAGTGCTCGAGCAGGCTGTCCAGCGCACGGGGCGAATAGCACCGCACGCGGCGCAGCCATTCGCGGCACGCGGGGTGGGCCTCGTCGGTCAGCAGGGCAGGGGGCAGGGTGGCCTCCTCGTCGGCGCAGAAGGCGACCAGCGCCTGCGGAATCGGGGCCTGTTCCAACCAGCGCAGGGCCTGCCTGGCCTGGTCCCGCAGGCCCTCGACGATCAAGGCATCGAGCCCTGCCTCGCCGTCCGGCTCGTCCAGCACCTGGCGCAGCAGGCCGGCCTCCCCGCGCTGCAAGGCCCAGGCGTGCCAGTAGCGGCGCTGCAAGGTGGCGTCCGGCAGGTCGTCGAGCAGCCAGGCCAGCAGCGGCAGCTCATCGTCACCGTTCAGACACCAGTGGATGAACGCCGCAGCGATGCCGTCGAGCGGCAGGCGCGAGGCGACCAGCCAGCGGGTCAAGGTTTCGGGGCGTTGCGCCGGGCTGGCCCAGCCCTGGACCGGATCGGCCAGGTCGCTCGGCCAGTGGTCCGGCAGCGCAAAGCCCTCCAGGGCCTGGATCAGCAGGGGCAGACGGTGCGGCGCCTGCCGGGCGCACAGGGCCAGTAGCGCAGCAGGGGCCTCTGGGTGGCGATGGGTGCGCCATAGCGCCGACCAGCAGCCCAGCGCCTGTTCATCGTCGAGCAACGCTTCGTGCTGGCGCGCCAGCAAGTACACCAGGTCGACATCGTCCGGGGCCGCCTGACACTGGGCCTGCAGCTCGTCACGCCAGGCCCTGGCCGGCAGGCCGACCTGACAGAACTGGGTTCGCAGCCGCAGCATCAGGGCATCGTCGTCCGGCAACGGCAGGCAGGTGTGACGCCCGGCGAACTCGCGGTACTCGTGGAAGGGTCGCTGGTCGTAGCAGTAGGCCAGGGTGCGCAGGTACCAGAATGTCTCCAGCTGGGCCACGCTCGGCCAGTCACGCATCAGCCGCGTGTCGAACGGGTCCGGCGTGCTCAGGCGTTGCAGGAAGGCTTCGGCCTCGCTGGGGTCGTCGAGCCGCAGCAGCTGTTGCGCCCAGGCAAAGCGCTGGGCCAGCAGCCCGGCGCAGCGATGGGAGATCGGCCCGCAGTCCTGCAGCAGCGCCAGGATGTCCCAGCCCAGGTCGTCGAGGGCATCGAGCGGCAGGTCGTCGAGCGTGAGGGCATAGGCTTGCCAGGCCTCCAGGTCGAAACGCGTGCGCGGTGTGTCGAGCAAGGTCTCGAACGCCTGGAAGGCGTCGTCGCGTTGGCGACGAACGTCAACGACCGTCTCGGCCTCGGATACGCTCTGCACGTCCGCCTGCGCCTCGACCACGGCGGGTTCGGCGGGAGGCGCCTGCGGCTGTTCGCGGGCCAGGCGCAAGGCCTGTTCATAGGCTTCGCGCAGGGCCTGGAAGCCCTGGGGGTCGGTTTCGGGGTGAAACGCCGGCAGGCGCGTGCGGTAGGCCAGGCGAATGGCCTGGGTGTCGTCGGTAGGGGCGATGTCCAGCAGGGTCCAGCAGCTCATGACCAGCCCTCCCGCGGCAGGCTCGCCGGACGCGGGAGTTCGGGCAGCGGCAGCTGCCACGGCAGCGTGGCCAGCACCTCGCTGGCGCCCTGGCTCAGGTTGAGGGCGATACAGCGGTTCCAGTGATCGCTGCCTTGCCGAGGCAGGGCGGCGTCGAAGGCGTCGTCGTCGAGGTCGGAGACGTTCCACAGCGCCTTGCCCAGCAGGTAGCCGGTCAAGTAGCGGTTCCAGCTTTCGTAGTAATGCCGGGCGCGCAGTGAAAGCCGGTAGTGCAGGTACAGGCTTTCATCTTCGTCGATGTAGCCGCGCAACGTACCGACCCGCAGCAGGTAGCTCATGCGGCCCAGGTCCCAGGCCCGGGTGCCGCCATCGCCACAGTCGGCAAAGGTACTGGCGGCGTACTCATGCAGACGGCGCGCCCGGCGCGGCAGGCTGTCGAGCAGCGTCCGCCACTGGCTGGGCAGGCAGCGCTGGTACTGCCAGTACAGGTCGTTCAGTTCGACGGCATGGCCCGCGTCGGCCATCGACAGGGTGTCGAGCAGGCGTTCGCGGCCGTCGATCCCCCAGGCGTGCTCCAGGTTGGAGGTGTCTTCACCTTCGAAGTACGTCGCCGAGGTGTAGCTGGCGCCGTTGAGCGCAGCCATGGGGCTCGACAAGGCGTACAGCCAGCGACGGGCGTTTTCGTCCACTGAAACAAGCTCCTGTGCAACACGGGAAAGGCAGGCCGAACACGACCCGGGCGCCGAGTGTAGAAGAGGCCCGGCGGTGCGGGCAATCCTCAGCGCCTCTGGCGCCCGGCCTCCTCGGCACGCAGGGTCAGTACCTCGACCCCGTCCTCGGTCACCGCCACGGTGTGTTCCCATTGCGCCGACAGCAGGCGGTCGCGGGTGATCACCGTCCAGCCATCGCGCAAGGTCCGCACGCCGCGAGCGCCCTGGTTGATCATCGGCTCGATGGTGAACACCATGCCCGGCTTCAGGCGCAGGCCGCTGCCCCGCTGGCCGTAGTGCAACACCTCGGGCTTCTCGTGCATCTGCTGGCCGATGCCGTGGCCGCAGTATTCACGTACTACGCTATAGCCGGCCGCCTCGGCATGGGCCTGGATGGCATGGCCGATGTCGCCCAGGGTCGCGCCAGGGCGCACTTGCTCGATGCCTTTCCACAGGGCCTCGTAGGTCGTATCGACCAAGTGTCGGGCCGCGTCGTCGATGGCACCGATCGCGTACATCTTCGACGAGTCGGCGATGTAGCCGCCTTGCTCCAGGGTGATGTCCACATTGACGATGCTGCCTGCTTCCAGGCGCTGCCTGGCATCGGGCATGCCATGGCAGACCACGTGGTCGACCGAAGTGTTCAGCGCATAGGGAAAGCCGTATTGCCCCTTGCTGGCCGGGCGCGCCTTGAGCGTCTGGACGATGAAGGCTTCGGCGTGGTCGTTGATCTGCATCGTTGTCACGCCGGGCTGGATGAAGCGGTCCAGCTCGGCGAACACCTCGGCCAGCAATTGTCCGGCGCGGCGCATCAGCGCCAATTGAGGCGCGGTCTTGAGGATCACCTGGCTCATTGCAGCAGTTCCTGGAGGCTGGCGTGTTCCTGGCGCAGCAAGCGGCGCAGCAGGTCCTGGTAGGTGGCCTGCGGGTGCAGCTCGGCGAGCATGCCCAGGCGAATCCAGTGCTCGGCCTGGGCGTTGATCGAACGCGACATGACCGCGCTGGCCAGGCGCAGGTCTTCGTGCAGGGTGTCGGAGATCTTGACGATGCCCATGGGAACCTCGTGATATGAAACGTATACAAAGCATATCGTCTACGGTTACGCACAGGCCACCATCGCCGGACGTATGGCGCGACATCGATCCGGTGTGGAATGAGCAAGGGAATTCTTTTCGGCCTTTTCCAATACCGCTGCCCCGGCGCACGGCCTAGAATCCAGGCATCTTTCCGTTCAGGCGTCATTCGAGGGTTTCATGCACATTTCTTCCGGGCGCTGGGTACGCGGTCTGTCCTTGGCGCTCGTGACCGCGCTGCTGTGGGGCATCCTGCCGATCAAGCTCAAGCAGGTGTTGCAGGTGATGGACCCGGTGACCGTCACCTGGTACCGCCTGCTGGTGTCCGGTGGGTTGCTGCTGGCCTGGCTCGCGGCGCAGAAGCGCCTGCCGCGCTTCCAGGGGCTGGGGCGCCGCCGCTATGGGCTGGTCGGGTTGGCGATCGCCGGTCTGCTGGGCAACTACGTGCTGTACCTGGTGGGGCTGAACCTGCTCAGCCCAGGGACGGCGCAGCTGGTGGTGCAGATGGGGCCGGTGCTGCTGCTGGTGGCCAGTGTGTTCGTGTTCAAGGAACGCTTCAGCCTTGGCCAGGGCCTGGGGCTGGTGGTGTTGCTGGTCGGGTTCGGGTTGTTCTTCAACCAGCGCCTGGACGAGCTGCTGACCTCGCTGGGTGCCTATACCACTGGGGTGCTGACCATCCTGCTGGCCACCAGCATCTGGGTGTTCTACGCCTTGAGCCAGAAACAGCTGCTGACGGTCTGGCACTCGCAGCAGGTGATGATGGTGATCTACCTGGGGTGCGCGGTCTTGCTGACGCCTTGGGTTCATCCGCTGGAAGCGCTCGACCTGACACCCGTGCAGCAATGGCTGCTGCTGGCCTGTTGCCTCAACACCCTGGTGGCCTATGGCGCCTTCGCCGAGGCCCTGGCCCATTGGGAGGCCTCGAAGGTCAGCGCCACGCTGGCGTTGACGCCTCTGGTGACCTTCGTCGCCGTGGCGCTGGCGGCTGTCCTGTGGCCTGAGTATGTGCAGGCCGAAACCATCAATGCCGTGGGTTATGTCGGGGCGGTCACCGTGGTGGTGGGTTCGACGTTGGTGGCGCTGGGGCCTTCGCTGGTCGCTGGCTGGCGTACTCGACGGGCACGGCAGCAGACGCTGACGGGCAGTCGCTAGGTCTGCGGGCGTCTACTCGCCGCCCCTTCGCCGCACTGCCGCGCAGAAAGCATGGCAATGGCGGCAGGGCTCGCAGGCTTTATCGCTGATCGACTCTGGGCCCGCAGGGCCAGGCCTTTCAACGTCTTTGGAAGAAGCCCCAAGATAGCGTCATTATTGCCCCCATGGGTTCGCCGGCATGATAAAGGCACGCACACCCTGTGTGGGAGCAACTGTCTTCTTCTACTTGGCACATGCCTGACCGCATGGACTGATGTGTGGGCTTACCCGCGACGCAGGCGACGCCTGACAGGGCCCTATCGCTGGCAAGCCAGCTCCCACCCAGACCTCTCCAGCCGCCGGTGTAGGCATGGCTGCGCAAGCAGCTTGTGGGAGCAACTGTCTTTTTCTACTTGGCACATGCCTGACCGCATGGACTGATGTGTGGGCTTACCCGCGACGCAGGCGGCGCCTGACAGGGCCCTATCGCTGGCAAGCCAGCTCCC
>JAQZAY010000003.1 GCA_029239415.1 Pseudomonas sp.
ATCAGCACCTGGCCTTGCGTGGCCATGCGCTGCAAGGCCTGGTCGATCAGCTGGGTCGTCTGGACGGCGTTGCCCGCTGGCGCCGTGAGGCTGGCCTCGCGCAAGCTCGCGAAGGCCTCGCGGTACTGGCGGACGGCTTCTTGCTGGCGCTGCACGCGCTGCTGGTCGGCAGGCTGTTCGAGCTGCTGGCCGACGCTTTGCAACTGGCGGTCGAGCTGGTCCAGCGCATGCTCCATCGAGGCCATGCTTGCCGCATCACGGTTGTGTTCGTACTGTTGGCGGGCAATGCGCAGCTCCTGGGTGCCAAGGTGCGCGAGCGAGATATTGCCGAGCTTGTCGCCACGGTCGATCACCCGGTCAAGGCCCGACCAGCCGGTGGCGGTGATGAGGAGCGTCAGCACCAGGACCAGGCCGAAGCCAAGGCCCAGTTTTCGATTGACGCTCATGTTGCCCAAGAACTGATTCAACCCACGAGACATGCTCTACTCCCTGGTGTGCGGCCCGGCTGGCTATTGCTGTATGGCCAGCGTATCGGCGCAGGGAGACGGAACTTGACCGGAAGGGTTGATCCAGTGGTCAGAAAATGCGCGACAGCAGGGCCGTCACGGCAGTCTCCACACGCAGGATGCGCTCACCGAGCTGCACCGGTTGCAAGCCCGCCTTGCCCAGCAAGTCCACTTCATAGGGGATCCAGCCGCCCTCCGGGCCGATCGCCAGGGTGACCGGTTCGTCTACCGCGCGCGGGCAGGCCGGGTAGGGGCCCGGATGGCCGACCAGGCCAAGGGTGCCTTCGGCGAGCGCGGGCAGGCGGTCTTCGACGAACGGCTTGAAGCGCTTCTCGATGACGACCTCGGGCAGCACCGTATCGCGGCCTTGCTCCAGGCCCAGCACCAACTGCTCGCGGACGGCCTCGGGGTCGAGGAAGGGGGTCTGCCAGAAGCTCTTCTCCACGCGGTAGCTGTTGACCAGCACCAGGCGCGGCACGCCGAGGGTGGCGACGGTCTGGAACACTCGCCGCAGCATCTTGGGGCGTGGCAGGGCCAGTACCAGAGTGAGGGGCAGCTTGGCTGGCGGTGGCTGGTCGAACGCCACCTCGAGCTCTGCTTCATGGCCCTCGAGCCGCGCCACCGTAGCCTTGCCCATCAGCCCGCCGAGGCGGCCGACACGCAGGCTGTCGCCCACCGCGACCCGGTGGATCTCCTGCATGTGGGTAAAGCGCCGGTCGGCCAGCACCACGCGGTTGGCCGCGATGAAGTCGGCCTCTTCTAGCAGCAGAAGGTTCACGGCTGGGTCGCTGGTGGCTGGTCGTTGTGGTCGTCGGCAGCATGGTCATCGGACTCGCTGCGCTTGCGGATCAGGCCGCCGAACAGCACGCCGATCTCGAACAGCAGCCACATCGGTACGGCCAGCAGGGTTTGCGAGAAGATGTCCGGCGGGGTCAGGACCATGCCGACCACGAAGCAGCCGATGATCACGTACGGACGGATCTTCTTCAGGTACTTCACATCGACCACGCCGATCCACACCAGCAGCACCACGGCCACCGGGATCTCGAACGCCACGCCAAAGGCGAAGAACAGCGTCATGACGAAGTCCAGGTAGCTGGCGATGTCGGTCATCATCGACACGCCTTCGGGCGTGGCACTGGCGAAGAAGCCGAAGATCAACGGGAATACCAGGAAATACGCGAACGCCATGCCGGCGTAGAACAGGATGATGCTGGAGACCAGCAGCGGAATCGCGATGCGCTTTTCGTGACGGTACAGCCCCGGCGCGATGAAACCCCAGATCTGCTGCAGGATGACCGGCATGGCCAGGAACAGCGAGACGATCATGGTCAGCTTGAACGGCGTCAGGAACGGCGAGGCCACGTCGGTGGCGATCATCGTCGCGTTGGCCGGCAGGTGCTCGCGCAGTGGCTGCGACACCAGGGTGTAGATCTGCTGGGCGAAGGCGAAGAGCCCGATGAAGATCAGGAAGATGGCCGCCACGCAGCGCAGCAGGCGGGTACGCAGCTCGGTCAGGTGCGAGACCAGCGGCATCGGCTGGTCGTGTTCCGGGATTTCGCTCATGGGGCTCTTGGTGGTGGTGGCTCAGGGGCATCGGCAGTCGGCGCTGCTGGCGTGTTGCTGGAGGGTTCGCCCCCAGGCGTGGCCGGCGCTGGGCCGGCTGGACTGGCAGGCGGGGCCTTGGGGTCGAGAATGCGCCGCGCCTCCTGCTCCATGGAGAGGATGTGCTCATTGTGCAGCTGGCGGCGGATGTCGTCGGCACCGATCTCGCGCTCGACTTCCATCTTGATGCTGTTGAAGCTGCGCTTGAGCCGGCCGATCCACAGGCCAGCGGTGCGCGCGGCGCCCGGCAGGCGCTCTGGACCGAGCACCAGCAAGGCGACAAGGCCGACGAGCAGCAGCTCGCTGAAGCTGATTCCGAACATCGATCAGTCTTTCCGGGACGGGTCTTGGACCGGTTGCGCCTGGCCGTCAACGGTATGCGGCTGGTTCAGTGGTGGGGTGGCCTGGGCCTGGGTATGCACGGGCGGGACAGGCTGGGCCGGCGGCGTGGTCGGTTCGGCGGGCTTGGTCTCTTCGTCGCTCATGGCCTTGCGAAAGCCCTTGATCGATTCGCCCAGGTCGCTACCAAAGTTCTTCAGCTTCTTGGTGCCGAAGACCAGGACCACGACGACCAGCAGGACGATCCAGTGTTTCCAGTCAAAAATACCCATGATGAACTCCGTGAAATGTGTGCTTGCCAGAATAATGTGGTGACTTTTCGGGCGTTATCGCAGGCAAGTCGGAGCGCCGAACCGCCGCTCCTGCAGGTTGATCAGGCCGACGGCTGGCGCGCGGCTTTTTCGTCATGGCCGGACAGGCCGAAGCGGCGCTCGAGCTCATCGAGCACGGCTTGTGGGTGCTGGCCCAGCGCACTGAGCATGACCAGGCTGTGAAACCAGAGGTCGGCGGTCTCGTAGATGACGTCGCTGCAGTCGCCACTGTGGGCGGCATCCTTGGCGGCGATGATGGTCTCGATCGACTCTTCGCCGAGCTTTTCGAGAATCTTGTTCAGGCCCTTGTGGTACAGGCTGGCCACGTAGGAGCTGTCCGGCGTTGCGTTCTTGCGGCCTTCGAGCACCTCGGCGAGGCGGGTGAGGGTGTCGCTCATGTCAGTGTCCTGCGCTATAGATGGCATCCGGGTCCTTGAGGACCGGGTCGACGGTTTGCCACTGGCCGTTCTCGTACACTCGGTAGAAGCAGCTCTCGCGGCCGGTGTGGCAGGCGATATGACCCAGTTGCTCGACCATCAGGATGACCACGTCGGCATCGCAGTCCAGGCGCATTTCGTGCAGCTTCTGCACATGGCCCGATTCCTCGCCCTTGCGCCACAGCTTGCCCCTTGAGCGCGACCAGTAGATGGCGCGTTGCTCGGCGGCGGTCAGGGCCAGGGACTCACGGTTCATCCAGGCCATCATCAATACGCGTCCGGTCTGGTGGTCCTGGGCGATGGCCGGTACCAGGCCATCGCTGTTCCACTTGATCTCGTCCAGCCAGTCTTTCATCGTCGACTCCAAAACCTGGCCCGGTCCGCCGGGCCCTTGCGCTAGTGTGCCAGCCAGCGGCGCGGCTGGCTATCGGCGCACGATCAGGTAAAGCCCTGCGGCAAGCATGAGCCAGGCCGGCCAGGCAGCGGGCGCACTGAGGCTCGCGGCGGCGGTGGCCAGCGTCGCGCCACCGGCCAGCAGGCTACCGCCCAGCAGGCGCAGCGCCCAGCCATCGTGGTCGCGGCGCCGTGGCATCTGGGGGTCGTTCAGGTGCGGCTGCGACAGGCGCTCGAGCAGGTCGCGGGTCATGCCGGCCAGGTGCGGCAGTTGCTCGACCTGGCTGTGCAGGTTGCCCAGTACGTTGCGCGGGCTCATGCGCTCGCGCATCCAGCGCTCGAGAAACGGCTGCGCGGTGCTCCACAGGTCGAGGTCTGGGTACAGCTGGCGGCCCAGGCCTTCGATGTTCAGCAGGGTCTTCTGCAACAGCACCAGCTGGGGCTGGACCTCCATGTTGAAGCGCCGGGCGGTCTGGAACAGGCGCATCAGCACCTGGCCGAAGGAAATGTCCTTGAGCGGCTTTTCGAAGATCGGCTCGCACACCGTGCGGATCGCCGCCTCGAACTCGTTGAGCTTGGTCTGCGCTGGCACCCAGCCGGAATCGATATGCAGCTGGGCGACCCGCCGATAGTCGCGCTTGAAGAACGCGAACAGGTTGCGCGCGAGATAGTCCTGGTCTTCGGGCGTGAGGCTGCCGACGATGCCGCAGTCGATGGCGATGTAGCGCGGGCTCCACGGCTGTACCGTGCTGACGAAGATGTTGCCCGGGTGCATGTCGGCGTGGAAGAAGCTGTCGCGGAATACCTGGGTGAAGAACAGCTCCACGCCGCGCTCGGCAAGCATCTTCATGTCGGTGCGCTGGTCGGCCAGGGCGGCCAGATCGGTTACCGGCACGCCATAGATGCGCTCCATCACCAGCACCTTGGGCCGGCACAGGTCCCAGTACACCTGGGGCACGTAGAGCATGTCCGAGCCTTCGAAATTGCGCCGCAGCTGGCTTGAGTTGGCGGCCTCGCGCAACAGGTCGAGCTCGTCGAAGATAGTCTTCTCGTAGTCCTTGACCACCTCGACCGGATGCAGCAAGCGCGCATCGGCGGATACCCGCTCGGCGCCCTTGGCGATCAGGAACAGCCAGGCGAGGTCCTGGGCGATCACCGGCTTGAGGCCCGGACGCACGACCTTGACCACCACCTCTTCACCGGTCTTGAGTCGGGCGCCGTGTACCTGCGCCACCGAGGCCGAGGCCAGCGGCTCGACGTCGAAGCGGCTGAAGACTTCGCCGACGGTCGCGCCGAGCTGCTCCTCGATCAGCGCCACGGCTTTTTTCGGGTCGAACGGCGGCACCCGGTCCTGCAGCAGCATCAGCTCGTCGGCGATGTCGGTAGGCATCAGGTCACGGCGGGTCGAGAGCAATTGGCCGAACTTGATGAAGATCGGCCCCAGGTCCTGCAAGGCCAGGCGCAAGCGGGCCCCGCGGTTGAGCGCTGAGGGCTTGCGCGGCAGCCAGCGCCAGGGCATGAGCAGGCGCAGGCTCCTCAGCCACCAGGGCAGGGGCAGATCGAACAGCAGGTCATCGAGACGGTAGCGGATCACGACGCGCTGGATGCGCAACAGACGGCGGACGGCGAGCAGCTTCATGCGTTATCGCTGGTATCAGGGGAGCGGGATCGGGCCAGGCGCTGGATGCGCGCCTCGAGGCGTTCTGTGTCGAGCTTTAGCGAGTCGAGCTCACGGAAGGCCGCTTCGGCCTCGCGCTGACCGACCAGGGTACGGGCTTCTTCGGCCAGGTACTCGGACAGGTTCTGGCTGAAACGCGCCAGGCCCTCGCGGGTCCAGCGGGCACGCAGGCGCAGGTGGCCGGCGAGCAGGGCGGTGGGCACCGGGCCCAGCCAGCGTGTCAGCTCGTATTCCCAGTCGAGCTCCAGGTCCTGCAGGATGCCGAACAGGTCGAGCAGAACGGCGCTGTCGCCGTGCAGCTCGACCTGCGGGCTGTGCAGCACGGCATTCTTGTCGCTGGCGAAGGCCAGCTGCAGCAGGCTGCCTGCAGGCGCGCGCAGGGTGCAATCGACTTCGCCTTCCCAGTGGGCGGCGAGCATCAGGCCGTCTTCATCGGGCAGGATGAACACTGACAGCGACGGCTGGCGGCAGTCGATGGCAATCACCTTGCCTTCCAGCGCGGCCAGGCGCGGCAAGGCCGTGCTGTCCATGCGCAGCACACGGTTGAGCCCGTGCTCGACGCTTGCTAGAACGCCAGCCAGCAGCATCAGGGCTTGATTCCCCGGTGCAGCGCGACGATGCCACTGGTCATGTTGTGGTAGGTGACGCGGTCGAAGCCGGCCTGGACCATCATGGCCTTGAGCGTTTCCTGGTCGGGGTGCATGCGGATCGACTCGGCCAGGTAGCGGTAGCTTTCCGAGTCATTGGTGATCAGCTTGCCGGCCAGTGGCATGAAGGCGAACGAGTAAGCGTCGTAGGCCTTGGACATCAAGGCGTTGGTCGGCTTGGAGAACTCCAGCACCAGCAGGCGGCCGCCGGGCTTGAGCACCCGCAGCATCGAGCGCAGGGCATCTTCCTTGTGGGTGACGTTGCGCAGGCCGAAGGCGATGGTCACGCAGTCGAAGTGGTTGTCCGGGAAGGGCAGCTTCTCGGCGTCGGCCTGGACGAACTCGATATTGCCCGCCACGCCGCGATCGAGCAGGCGATCGCGGCCGACCTTGAGCATCGACTCGTTGATGTCGGCCAGCACCACCTGGCCGCTCGGGCCCACAAGGCGCGAGAACTTGGCTGCCAGGTCGCCCGTGCCACCGGCGATATCCAGCACCCGGTTGCCACTGCGCACGCCTGACAGCTCGATGGTGAAGCGCTTCCACAGCCGGTGCATGCCACCGGAGAGGACGTCGTTCATCAGGTCGTACTTGGCGGCTACCGAGTGAAAGACCTCTGCGACTTTCGCCGCTTTCTCGCTTTCTCGAACGTTCTTGTAGCCGAAATGGGTGGTGGGTTCGGCCTGGTCGCCTTTGCGCTGATCGTTCATATCGCTCACCGGGAAAAAATTACCGCCATTCTAGGGTGATCGGGCGGATTTGTCTTGGCAGGGTGTGTCGCCGCGCGGGCGCGGGCATAATACAGGCATTGTCTTAGCCTCCAGGATACTTCCCATGACCCAGATCAGCGTTGAACGCAAACACAGCCTCGGCCGCGAGGCCGCGCGCGCCAAGGCCCAGGTGCTGGTCGAAAAGCTCTCGCGCGAATACGACCTCAAGGCCGACTGGCAGGGCGACCGCGTCGATGTCTCGCGCAGCGGCGCCAAGGGCAGCGTGCTGATCGGCGATGACAGCATCCGCGTCGAGCTCAAACTGGGGATGATGTTGTCGATGATGAGCGCCAGCATCCAGAGCGGCATCGAGCGCGCGCTCGACAAGGCGCTCGCTTAGGGATCGCCTGCCGCTGCTCTTAGGGTGAGCATTCTAATTTTTCCTCCTACCTTGTGCTCAAGCCCGACCATTCCCTAATGAGCGTGAGGTGCAGAGCATGGCCAAAGTGATCCTGAAGAAAAAAGTCGATGCCACCCGGGACGGTACCCTGGGTGAAGCGCGCGGCTACGCGCGCAAGATCTGGCTGGCGGGCCTGGGCGTCTACACCCGCGTCGGCCAGGAGGGTTCGGAATACTTCAAGGAGCTGGTCAAGGCTGGCGAAGGCGTCGAGAAACGTGGCGAGAAGCGAATCGAACAAGCTGTCGACCAGGGCCTGGACGCGGCCAACAGCCAGCTCAGCGAGGCCGAGCGTGAGCTGACCGCCGTGCGCAGCCGCTTCGACGTTCGTGTCGACAAGATCGAAAAGGCGTTCGACACACGGGTCGCCCGTGCCTTGAATCGCATCGGCATTCCGTCTAAACATGACGTTGCGACATTGTCCCTCAAGCTCGACGAGCTGACGGCGTTGCTCGAGCGCGTGTCGAGCAAGCAAGTCGAGCGCGTGTCGCGCAAACAATAAGGAGAGCACGATGGCTGGCAAGAAGAACACCGAGAAGGAAGGCAGCTCCTGGGTCGGCGGGATCGAGAAGTACTCGCGCAAGATCTGGCTGGCTGGCCTGGGTATCTATTCCAAGGTCGACCAGGACGGTAGCAAACTCTTCGACTCCCTGGTCAAGGACGGCGAAAAGGCAGAGGAGCAGGCCAAGGAGGCTGCCGAATCGGCCAAGGAGAGCGCCAAGGCTGGCACCTCGCGCGTCAGCGGAGTGAAGGAGCGGGCACGGGGCAAGTGGGGCGAGCTCGAAGAAGCCTTCGACAAGCGCCTGAACAGCGCCATCTCCCGCCTGGGCGTGCCCAGTCGCAACGAGATCAAGGCCCTGCACCAGCAGGTCGACACCTTGACCAAGCAGATCGAGCGGCTCACGGGTGCCTCGGTCAAGCCGGTGTCGGCCAGGTCCGCTGCGGCTGACAAGGCCCCTGCCACCAGGACCACCGCCAAGCCACTGGCCAAGGCGGCGACCAAGGCGGTGGCCAAGCCAGCGGAGAAGGCAGTAGCAGCAGCCAAGTCGGCCACCACCAAGGCGGCAGCGAAGACAGCTGCGGCAAAGCCTGCAGCAGCCAAGAAGCCCGCGACGCCCAGAAAACCTGCAGTGAAGAAGGCCGTGTCCAAGACCGAAGCGCCAGCGCCGAGCGCGGCTTCGTCGGGCAATTCGGCGTCCGGCTCCAACAGCGCGTCGCCCACCGCGCCGGCAGCCGAAACGGCAAGTCAAGCCAGTCAGGCCTGATATCCCTTGAGCCGATTGCAGCAAGCCACTCCCACGCGATTCCTGTGGGAGCTGGCTTGCCAGCGAAGAGGCCGCTGCGGTAGACAGATAGAGGTTCGATAGAAGCGCCAATCCTCGCTGCCAGGTCCATTCGCTGGCAAGCCAGCTCCCACATGGGATGCGCCTTACCCCTCCAGATACCTCACCGCCATCTCCTGCGCCGCCTGGCGCGAGGGCTGTCGCAAATGCGGCGCCACCAGCATCATCACCTGGTACACCACCACCCCCACCTCGCCCCGCCGGGCCAGCACGCGCTGGTAATCCAGCGAGAACAGCAGCGTCAAGGTGATCTGCTCGACCAGTTGCCCCAAGGCCTGGGTGCCACTGTGCACCTGGCCTTGCGCCTTGAGGCTGGCGAGCAGCGAGGCCAGGGTCCGCTTGACGGCATTGATCAGGCTGCGCATGCCACGGGCCAGCTTGGGCAGGCGCCCCATGAGGTTCGACAGGTCCTGGAACAGGAACTGGTACTGGGCCATTCGCTCGGCGATCAGGTGCAGGAACAACCAGTAGTCCTCGGCATCCAGGCGTACGTCCATGGGCGGATCGAGCAGCGGCAGCAATGTCTCCTCGAAGCGCTGGAACAGGCCCAGCACCACCGGCTCCTTGCCATGGAAGTGGTAGTACAGGTTGCCTGGGCTGATCCCCAGCTCGCTGGCGATCTCCAGGGTCGAGACATTGGGCTCGCCCTGCTGGTTGAACAGGTGCAGCGCACAATCGAGGATACGCTCGCGGGTCTTTATCCGGGTCATGCGCTCAGCGGGCCATCACATAGGTGCCGGGCGCGGCGTCCATGGGCGGATACACCTTGTTGCCCAGTTCGCCGCGCGCCTCCTTCAAGCTGCCAGAGCGCTGGCTGATCCATTCCAGCCATAGCGGCCACCAGCTGCCCTCGGTGCGCTTGGCCTCATGGAACCAGGCGCGCGGGTCGCTGGACAGCCGTGGGTTGTCCAGATAGAAGGCCTTGGGGTTGCCAGGCGGGTTGATGATGCTCTGGATATGGCCACTGTTGGCCAGCACGAAACGGCGATTGCCTCCCAGCAAGAGGGCCGAACGGTATACCGCGTCCCACGGGGTGATATGGTCGTTGCTGCCCGCCACGGTGAAGGTGTCGAGGTCGACCTGCTGCAGGTCGATGGAAGTGCCGCAGACTTCCAGGCCGGTCGGGTGGGTCAGTGGGTTGTGCTTGAAGAAGTCCAGCAGATCGCCATGCAGGGCCGCGGGCAGGCGCGTGTGGTCGGCGTTCCAGTAGAGGATGTCGAAGGCCGGTGGCGTCTTGCCAAGCAGGTAGTTGTTGATCCAGTAGTGCCAGATCAGGTCGTTGGGCCGCATCCAGGCGAAGATTCGTGCCATCTCGCTGCCGTCGAGTACCCCGCGCTGGTACGAGCGGCGCTTGGCTGCCTCGACCGTCTGCTCGTCGGCGAACAGGCTGGCAGGGCTCTCGAACTGGCTATCGAGCAGGCTTACCAGGTAGGTGGCGCTGCGCACCCGGCGCAACTGGTGCTTGGCCCGCAGATGCCCTTGCAGGGCCGCCATGATCAGGCCGCCGGCGCAGGCGCCCAGCAGGTTCGGGTCGCGACTGCCGGTGATGCTCCGGCAGGCGTTGAGGGCTTCCTCGAGAGCCTGCACGTAGCTGGACAAACCCCACTCGCGATGGCGTGGATCAGGATTGCGCCAACTGACCATGAACACCTGCAGGTTGTTCTTGAGCATGTACTGTACATAGCTATTGGCCGGTCTCAGGTCGAAGACGTAGTACTTGTTGATCTGCGGCGGTATCACGATCAGCGGCCGGGCGTAGTGTTTCTCGCTCATCGGCCGATACTGGATCAGCTCCAGCAGATCATTGCGAAACACTACGGCGCCTGGGGTCGTGGCCAGGTTTTCACCCACCTTGAACGCGTCCCGATCGACCTGCCTGGGCAGGCCGTCGTTGTGCCGCAAGTCGTCGAGCAAATGGCCCAGGCCACGCACCAGGCTCATCCCGCCGGTGTCGAACAGCTCCTTGATCGCCAATGGATTGAGCAATGAGTTGCTCGGCGCCAGGGCGTCGTTGAGCAGGTTGACCACGAACTGCGCGCGGACACGGTCGTCAGGCGACAGCTGGCTTTGCTCGATCCACAGGCGGCTCTGCTTCTGCCAGGCCAGGTACGCTTGCAGGCCGCGGCGGTAGAACGGGTTCTGGCTCCAGGTCGGATCCTGGAAACGATTGTCACGGGCATGCGGCTGGTGGGGCGTGTCGCCGAGCATTACCCGGCCCAGCTGGCCGCCCAGGGCAAGCATGTGCCGGGCAGTGTGCAGGGGATTGAGCAGCCCATGGCGGCCAACCTGGCGCAGGGTCGAGATCAGGTCGCGTCCACGCAGCCCGGTGACCGCGCTTTGCATGTTCAGTGTCGTGGCAGGGTCTTTCGCCGGTCTATCGTTCATCGGGCAACACTCCCTGGCAGGCCTTTCCTCGAACAGGCCGATACGCCATCAACCACCCGTGGCAGGCCGTGGGTGCATGACCGCGCGTTGGCGCTCTTGCTGGAGGAACTTCATGATGATCGGGGCGACGGCTTCGGCCCGGGTGATCAGGAACAGGTGGCCGTCGTCGATTATGTGTAGCTGGGCATTGGGAATTCGCCAGGCCAGCAGGCGCATGTTGACCAGCGGGATCAGCGGGTCGTCGTCGCCGGCCAGCACCAGTGTCGGCTGGTGGATCTTGTGCAGCCAGTGGATGCTGGTCCAGCCCAGGCCCGCGAACAGCTGCCAGTAGTAGCCCAGCTTGCCCCCGGAACGCACCTTGGCCGCGTGGGACAAGGCCAGGTCCGGGTTGCGGCGAAAGCCGCCGCCGTAGATCTCTGGCGCGATGCGGATCACATGCGAGGGCTGCACGTAGCGTCGGGGGCTTGCCATCATCCACAGCACCCGGGGCTTGCCCGGTACCATGAAGGCACCGGCCGCTGTGGCGGCCAGTACCAGCTTGCGGCAGCGTTCGGGGTAGTCGAAGGCGAACTGCTGGGCCAGCGCGCCGCCCCAGGACACGCCGATGACATTGACCTGCCCGTAGTCAAGGTAGTCGAGCATCCGCGCGGTCAGCTTGGCCAGGCCAGGAAAGCGGTAGGGTTGCCTGGGCGTGGAGGAGCCGCCGACGCCAGGAACGTCGAAGGCGATCACCTCCAGGTCTGGGTCGAGCGCTTCGATGAAGGGGTAGACCAGCTCCAGGTTGGCACCGATGCCATTGAAGATCAGCAAGGGCGTCAGGTGCGGCTTGCCGGGGCGGACAGCGGTGCGGATGGACTGGCCATCCAGCTCGACGGTCCTGAGGATGTACGGATGCGGCATGCGCGAAACCCTGTGGTGAATAAATCGCCGTGGGGCTGGGCCACCACGGCCTGACACTCAACGCTCGTGAACGTAAGTCCCCGGTGCGGCCTCCCCGGCTGCGTAGGTGCGATTGCCCAGGCGCGTCGGCGCTTTCTTCATGTCGCCCGCGCGCGCGCCGAGCCAGGCCTGCCAGTGCAGCCACCAGGAGTCGGTATGCTTGATGGCGCTTTCCTGCCAGGCCAGCGGGTCGGCAGGCTGCTCGGTGCCCGTCATGTAGCGGCCCTTGGGATTGCCGGGCGGGTTGAGGATGCTCTGGATATGGCCGCTGTTGGACAGCACGAACTCGACATTGCCGCCGAACAGGTGCGCCGAGCGGTAGCAGGATTGCCAGGGCGTGATGTGGTCCGCGGTGCCGGCCACGCTGTAGATGTCGCAGGTGACGTTCTTCAGGTCGATGGAAGTGCCGCTGACTTCCAGGCCATGGGGGCGGATCAGCGGATTGTTCCTGAACATCTCGATCAGGTCGCCGTGAAAGGCGGCCGGCAGGCGCGTGGTGTCGTTGTTCCAGAACAGGATGTCGAACACTGGCGGCTCGTTGCCAAGCAGGTAGTTGTTGACCCAGTAGTTCCAGATCAGGTCGTTGGGACGCATCCAGGCGAACACCTTGGCCATCTCGCTGCCTTCGAGCACGCCGGCCTGGTAGGAATGGCGCTTGGCTGCCTCCAGGGTCTGCTCGTCGACGAACAGCGCGACCTGGGTATCGATCGTCGTATCGAGCACGCTGACCAGCAAGGTCAGGGCGTTCACCTTGCTCTGGCCCAGTGCCGCGTAGTGCCCGACCAGCGCGGTACAGGTGATGCCGCCCGAGCAGGCGCCGAGCATGTTCAGGTCCTTGCTGCCGGTGATCGAGAGCACGGCGTCGACCGCTTCCTTGAGCGCATCGATGTAGGTCGACAGGCCCCATTCGCGTTCTGTCTTGGTCGGGTTGCGCCAGCTGATCATGAAGGTCTGCTGGTTCGAGCGCAGGCAGAACCGCGCCAGGCTCTTTTCAGGACTCAGGTCGAATACATAGAACTTGTTGATCTGCGGCGGCACCACCAGCAGCGGGCGCTGATGCACCTGCTCGGTGATGGGCCGGTACTGGATCAGCTCCAGCACATCGTTGCGGTAGACCACGGCGCCTTCGCTGGTGCCCAGGTTCTTGCCGACCTCGAAGGCATCCATGTTGACCTGGCTGGGCATGCCGCCGTTGTTGACCACGTCCTTGGCCAGGTTGGACAGGCCATCGAGCAGGCTCTTGCCGCCAGTCTCGAAGAAGCGCTTGACCGCTGCCGGGTTGGCCGCGCCATTGGTCGGCGCCATGGCCTCGGTCACCAGGTTGATGACGAAATGACCACGCTTGATGTCCTGCTCGGAAAGGTCGCTGCTGCCGATCCAGTCGTGCAGCTCCTTGCGCCAGGCCAGGTAGGTCTGCAGGTACCGGCGGTACATCGGGTTCTGGCTCCAGGCCGGATCGTTGAAGCGACGGTCGTCGCTCTCTGGCGCCAGGGCCGACTTGCCCAGCAGCACGTTCTTCAGTTCAAGACCGAAATGCGCCACATGCTTGGCGCTGTGCAGTGGTTGGCGAATCGTCTGACGCAGCAAAGTGCGCGCCGAACTCAGCAGATCCTTGCGACGGATGCCGATGATCGGGTTCAGGCCAAGGGTATTCTCCGAAGCCTGGCGCTGCAGCTCATCGTTGTTCTTGTTGCTCATCTACGACGCTCCGTTGTCCTGAGACGCGTACCGGCGCTGTGCGAGGCGACACAGGCGCAAGCCCGGCATGCTGCTCGGGTGACCAAGATACAGTGAACCTGCCAGCAGCATTGGTTACCCGACTTTCATGTAATGCGCAAGACAGCCAGTCATTGGCGGCCTGCAGGACATTCAAGCAGATGCGGATGGAAAATGCGCGATGTCCCTGGCAAACCTTGTCTTAGAGCATCAGCTTGACGGCCGACTCCGAAGGATCGCGCGACTTGCCGGCCTTGTGCAATTCGTCGAGATAGTCGTCCCACAGCGATTGCTGGCGCAGGCACAGTTGCTCGAGGTATTCCCAGGTGAACAGGCCGCTGTCATGGCCGTCGTCGAAGATCAGTTTCAGCGCGTATTGCCCGGCAGGTTCCACGCCGACCAGGCCCACGCCGAGCTTGCCGAACTGCAGGATGGGCTTGCCGTGGCCCTGGACCTCGGCGGAGGGGGAGTGTACCCGCAGGAACTCGGCGGGCAGCTCATAGGATTCGCCTGGGCCGTAGGTGAGGCGCAGGGTCCTTGAGGGTTTGTGCAGGTTGATTGCGGTAGGGAGTCTGGGCATGGCTTGCGGGTCTCGGCAGATAGAAGGGGCCGCAAGGCGGCCCCGTACGATCTACAGAATATACCGCGACAGGTCTTCGTTCTGCGCCAGCTCGCCGAGGTGGCTGTTGACGTACTCGGCATCGATGCGGATAGGTGCCTCGCCATGGGCGCTGGCCAGGTCACCGGCGCTGAACGACACCTCTTCGAGCAAGCGCTCGAGCAGGGTGTGCAGGCGGCGAGCACCGATGTTCTCGGTCTTCTCGTTGACCTGGTAGGCGATCTCGGCCAGGCGCTTGATGCCCTCTGGCGCGAACTCGATGTCCAGCCCTTCGGTCTTGAGCAGCTCGCGGTATTGCTCGGTCAGCGAAGCGTGTGGCTCGCTCAGGATGCGCTCGAAGTCGCCAGGGGTCAGGGCCTTGAGCTCGACGCGGATCGGCAGGCGGCCTTGCAGTTCAGGCACCAGGTCGCTCGGCTTGCTCAGGTGGAAGGCACCGGATGCGATGAACAGGATATGATCGGTCTTGACCATGCCCAGCTTGGTATTGACGGTGCAGCCTTCGATCAGAGGCAGCAGGTCGCGCTGCACGCCCTCGCGGGACACATCGGCGCCACCCACGTTGCCGCGCTTGGCCACCTTGTCGATCTCGTCGATGAACACGATGCCGTGCTGCTCGACCGCTTCCAGGGCCTTGGCCTTGAGCTCTTCCTCGTTGACCAGGCGGCTGGCTTCCTCGTCGCGGACCATCTTCAGCGCTTCCTTGACCTTGAGCTTGCGCACCTTGCGCTTGCCCTTGCCCATGTTGGCGAAGAGGTTCTGCAGCTGGCTGGTCATCTCTTCCATGCCAGGTGGCGCGGCGATTTCCACGCCCATGGCCTCGGCCACTTCGATCTCGATTTCCTTGTCGTCGAGCTGGCCTTCGCGCAGGCGCTTGCGGAACAGCTGGCGGGTGTTGCTATCGCCACTGGACGCCGCGGCTTCCTCGGCGAAACCGCTGGTGCGCGCCTGGGGCAGCAAGGCATCGAGGATGCGGTCCTCGGCGGCATCCTCGGCGCGGTGGCGCACGCGGATGATCTCTTGCTCGCGCAGCATCTTGATCGACGCATCGGCGAGGTCGCGGATGATCGACTCGACGTCACGGCCGACATAGCCGACTTCGGTGAACTTGGTCGCTTCGACCTTGATGAACGGGGCATGGGCCAGCTTGGCCAGGCGCCGGGCGATCTCGGTCTTGCCTACACCGGTAGGACCGATCATCAGGATGTTCTTGGGCGTCACTTCGACACGCAGCTCGGCGGGGAGCTGCATGCGCCGCCAGCGGTTGCGCAGGGCGATGGCGACGGCGCGCTTGGCGTCGTCCTGGCCGATGATGTGGCGGTTCAGCTCGTGGACGATCTCGCGGGGGGTCATGGACATGATTTTGTTGGTCCTCGGACGCAGTGGGTCAGCGTGGAAAAGCCCGGCCGTCGGGGCCGGGCGCCAGAACAGCTGATCACTCGGCCAGGTCCTGCTCCTCGATGGTCAGGTTGTGGTTGGTGAATACGCAGATGTCACCGGCGATCTTGAGGGCGGTCTCGGCGATCTCGCGGGCCGACAGGTCGGTCTTGTCCAGCAGGGCGCGCGCGGCCGCCTGGGCAAAGGCACCACCGGAACCCATGGCGATCAGGCCGTCCTCGGGCTCGACCACGTCGCCGTTGCCGGTGATGATCAGCGACGCGTCCTTGTTGGCCACGGCCAGCATCGCTTCGAGGCGGCTCAGGGAGCGGTCGGTACGCCACTCCTTGGCAAGCTCGACAGCGGCGCGGACCAGATGGCCCTGGTGCTTCTCCAGCTGGCCTTCGAAGCGCTCGAACAGGGTGAAGGCATCGGCGGTGGCACCGGCGAAGCCTGCGATGACCTGGCCGTGGTACAGGCGACGGACTTTCTTGGCGTTGCCTTTCATCACGGTGTTGCCGAGGGAAACCTGGCCGTCGCCGCCCATGACGACTTTGCCGTGGCGGCGTACTGAAACGATGGTGGTCAAGGGAGAGTCTCCACGCAGCGGGGCGAAAATGCCTGATGCAGACTCATATGGGGGAGGGGGGGAAGGATTTCAACTGTTGGGGGTGACAGGTGGATTGGTGGTGCCCTTTTCGCTGCGGCTTGTCGGAGCGCCGAACCGCAGCGAAAGAAGCGACGCGGCTACTGCTGGTGACAGATATGCCCATCCACCAAGGTGTACCGCACCGCGCTCGGCAGGCAGTGCCCGATGAACGGGCAATTGTCGCCGCGTGAATACCACTGCTCGCCGGCCACGGTGGATGCCTGTGGGTCGAACAGCACAAGGTCAGCCGCACCGCCCACCTTCAGCTCGCCGGCTGGCAGGCGCATTGCCGCGGCCGGGCCGCTGGAAAGGCGCGCCAGCAGGGTCGGCAGGTCGAGCAGGCCGTCCTCGACCAGGGTCATGGCCAGCGGCAGCAACAGTTCGACGCTGCTGATCCCGGGCTCGGTGGCGCCGAAAGGGGCAAGCTTGGCATCGCGCTCGTGGGGCTGGTGATGGCTGGAAATCGCCTGGATCACACCGGATTTCACCGCCTCGCGCAGGCCATCGCGGTCGACCTGGGTGCGCAGGGGGGGCTGCACGTGGTACAGGCTGGAAAAGTCGCGCAGGGCCTCGTCGGTGAGGATCAACTGGTACAGGGCGACGTCGGCGGTCACCGGCAGGCCGAGCGCCTGGGCCTGGGCAATCAGGCGGGCGCCGCGGGCGCTGGTCAGCTGGCTGAAGTGCGCGCGCACGCCGGTCTGCTCGACCAGCAGCAGGTTGCGCGCCAGGGCGACCGTCTCGGCGGTTTCGGGAATGCCCGGCAAGCCCAGGAAGCTTGCCATCGGGCCTTCGTGGGCCAGGCCACCCTGGGCCAGGTCGCGGTCCTGGGAATGAAACACCACGGTCAGGTCGAACGTGGCGGCATATTCCAGGGCGCGGGCCAGGGTACGGTTGTTGCCGATGCTGTTCAGGCCATTGCCGAAGGCCACGCAGCCGGTGTCGCGCAGGGCGACCAGCTCGGCCAGTTGCTCGCCTTCGAGCCCCTTGGTCAGGGCGCCGATCGGGTAGACCTTGCTATGTCCGGCTTCGCGGGCGCGGTCGAGGATCAATTCGGCCACGGCCGAGGTGTCGAGCACCGGGCGGGTCTGCGGCGGACAGCACAGGCTGGTCACGCCACCGGCGGCCGCGGCGCGGGTCTCGCTGGCGATGTTGCCCTTGCGGCTGTAGCCAGGCTCGCGCAGGGCCACGTCGAGGTCGACCAGGCCGGGCGCGGCCACCAGGCCATTGGCGTCGAGGGTGCGGCCGGCGCTGAAGCCGGCCGGGGCGGCGCCGATGGCAATGACCTTGCCGCCATCGAGGTGCAGGTCGGTGACCTGGTCGAGGCCGCTGACAGGATCGATGACCCGGGCGCCAAGAATACTGATGCTCACTGGGCGTTCTCCTGGTCCAGTTGTCGTTGCGCGGTCTGTCCGCTCATGGCCATCGACAGCACGGCCATGCGCACCGCGATGCCGTAGGTCACCTGGTTGAGGATCACCGAGTGGGCGCCGTCGGCCACCGCCGACTCGATCTCCACGCCACGGTTGATCGGCCCCGGGTGCATGACGATGGCGTCCGGCTTGGCCCCGGCCAGGCGCGCGGTGGTCAGGCCGAACAGGCGGTAGAACTCGCCTTCGCTCGGCAGCAGGCCGCCCGCCATGCGCTCGCGCTGCAGGCGCAGCATGATGACGACGTCGACGTCCTTGAGGCCCTCGGCCAGGTCGGTGTAGACCTTGACCCCGTATTGCTCGATGCCGATCGGCAGCAGGGTCTTGGGACCGATCACGCGGATGTCCGGGCAGCCGAGCGCCTTGAGCGCGAGCATGTTCGAGCGCGCGACCCGCGAGTGCAGGATGTCGCCGACGATCGCCACCGACAGGTTCTCGAAGCTGCCCTTGTGCCGGCGGATGGTGAGCATGTCGAGCATGCCCTGGGTGGGGTGCGCGTGGCGGCCATCGCCCCCGTTGATGATGGCCACGTCGGGGCAGACATGCTCGGCGATGAAGTGGGCAGCGCCGGAGTCGGCATGGCGCACGACGAACATGTCGGCGGCCATCGCCTCGAGGTTGCGCAGGGTGTCGAACAGGGTCTCGCCCTTGCTGGTCGAGGAAGTCGACACGTTCAGGGTGATCACATCGGCCGACAGGCGCTGGGCAGCCAGCTCGAAAGTGGTGCGGGTGCGGGTTGAATTCTCGAAGAACACGTTGCAGACGGTCTTGCCGCGCAGCAACGGGACTTTCTTCACGGCCCGGGCGCCGACTTCAAGGAAGGAGTCGGCGGTGTCGAGGATCTCGGTCAGCAGTTCGCGAGGCAAACCGTCGAGCGAGAGGAAGTGGCGCAGCTGGCCCTGATCGTTGAGCTGCAGCGGGCGCTTGGCGTCGATTGGCGTCATCGCGGGGGACTCTTAGAGGGCGGAAGCGGAGGCGAGGTCCTGGCGCTCGAGGGCGAGCGGTGCGGGTCCAGTCAATTTTACCCGTTCATGGGCGGCCAGCGACAGGGTGGCGCCGAGCACGTTCGGCCGGATCGGCAGTTCGCCGGCGTCCAGGTCAAGCAGGCAGACGAGGGTCACGCTGGCCGGACGGCCGTAGTCGAACAGCTCATTGAGCGCGGCGCGGATGGTGCGGCCGCTCATCAGCACGTCGTCGACCAGCACCAGGTGCTGGCCTTCGATCTCGAACGGCAGCTCCGACGGGCGCACCTGCGGGTGCAGGCCATTCTGGCTGAAGTCGTCGCGATAGAACGAGACATCCAGGGTACCCAGCGGGCTGTCGCTGCCGAGTGCTTCGAGCAGGGCCTGGGCGACCCACACGCCACCGGTGCGGATGCCGATGAAACGCGGCTCGGCGATCTCGCGCCTGGCCAGGTGCGTGCGCAGGTCGACGGCCATCTGCCGGATCAGTTCGGCGGGGTTGGGTAGGCTCATGCTTGCTCCTCAAGACGCCGGGCAGGCCCGGCTTGAAACCGATGGGTTACGGCCCGGCGTTGGCGTCCAGCCAGCCTTGCAGGAGCAGGGCGGCGGCAATGGCATCGACCGGATTGTCGCGGTAGCTGCCGCGCTGGCCACCACGGGCCAGGCGTTCGCCCTTGGCCTCGAAGGTGGTCAGGCGTTCGTCGTGGGTATGCACGGGCAGGTTGAAGCGGCCATTGAGGCGACGCGCGAACTTTTCGGCGCGGGCGCTCATCTCGCTGGGGGTGCCGTCCATGTTGAGCGGCAGGCCCACGACGATGGCGTCGGGCTGCCACTCCTTGATCAGTTTTTCGACCTGGCCCCAGTCCGGGACGCCGTTCTGTGCCTTGAGGGTGCACAGCTCGCGGGCCTGGCCAGTGACCATCTGGGCGACGGCGACGCCGATCTGCCGGGTGCCATAGTCGAAGCCCAGCAGCAAGCGCAACTGGGCCATCAGGCGTGGCCCGCCTGGCTGGTCAGCAGGCTCAGGTTGATGCCCAGGCTGGCCGCTGCCGCGTCAAGGCGCAGGTCGCTGGCCGTGGCGAACAGGATCTCGGGGTCGAAGGGGCAGTTGAGCCAGGCGTTGTCGGCCAGCTCAGCTTCGAGCTGGCCCGCCTCCCAGCCGGCATAGCCGAGGGTGATCAGGCTCTTTTCCGGGCCCAGGCCATCGGCGATGGCGAACAGCACATCCTGCGAAGTGGACAGCGACAGCCCGCCCAGCTCGACGGTCGCCTGGAAGCTGCATTCGCTCGAATGCAGCACGAAGCCACGGTCGGTCTGCACCGGACCGCCCCCATAGATCGGCACGCGCAGGCAACTGGCCGGCGGCTCGGTGTCGGGGCGCAGCTGCTCGAGGATATCGGCCAGGTTCAGTTCCTGCGGCCGGTTCACCACCAGGCCCATGGCACCATTGGCGGTGTGCTCGACGATGTAGGTGAGGGTCTGGGCAAAGTTCGGGTCCGCCATGTGCGGCATGGCGATCAGGAACTGATGCTTGAGGTAGCTCGGGCTGAGGGTCTTCATGGTTGATAGTGTGGCGTCGAGTGGCGAGGCTGACAAGGTACTAGTTGCTGGATAACCGGTCGCCGCGGGCGAAGCGCCAGGTGCGGATGATCTCCAGGCGGTCGAATTCGGCCAGGTCGCCGGTGAACGGCGCGAACGGCGCGGCCAGGCGTACGATGCGCTGGGCAGCCTGGTCCAGTAGCGGCTGGCCGGACGACTCCAGCACCAGGACCTCGAACAGCGAGCCATCGCGGTTGATCGACACCATCATCCGCAAGCTGCCGTAGATCTGCTGGCGGCGCGCTTCGTCGGGATAGTTGAGGTTGCCCACCCGCTCGACTTTCTTGCGCCATTCCTCCTTGTACCAGGCGCCCTTGTCACGCATGGTCGAGGCGGCGTTCAAACGGTGGATGCGCGGACGCTTGGCGTACTTCTGCTGCTCGTTGGACAGCTCCGCCTCGAGGCTGGCGATCTGGCTGGACAACTGCGAGCTGTCGAACTCGGGCACGGCGGCCTTGGGCTTGGGCTGCGGCTTGCTTTCCCTGGGCTGGGCCTGGACCTTCTGGGCCTTGGGCGCCTGGGTCGTCACGGCCGACCTGGCCTGGGCAGGCACGGGCATCTCGGGCCGGGCCGCCGGTGGTGGGGTGACCTTGTTGACCTTGCTGTCCTGGAACGGCGCGACCTCGGTGGTGGTGGGCACCGCCTTCTTGTCCAGGGTGCCGCTGCCCTGCTGGTTTTCCTGTGCCTGGAAATCGGCCTTCTCCGGCGCCTTCTCGCTCTTGAAGGTGGCCAGGGTGATTTCCATGGTGCGGCGGATCTCGGTGGGCTCGGTGAACGAGAAGCCTACCCCCAGGATCAGCGCCAGGTGCACCAGGGCCGCCAGGAACAGGGTGAAGCCGAGCCGGTCCATCGGGCGTACGCGCGGCGGAGTCAGTTCAGGGGGGATGTCAGCAGGCAGCGTCATCAACTATCTCGGGAAAAACGGTTACAAGCGGCATGCGGCATGCGGCATGCGGCAAGCAAAAGCCGAGCATGCGTTGGCCGTTCATGACCTTGCTTGCTTGAAGCTTACAGCTTGCAGCTGCGGTTGAGTCAGCGCGACTTGAGCTGGCGATCAATGGCGTCCATCAGCTGCGCGCCGATGCGCGTGCCGTAGGCATTGTCGATTTCGCGGATGCAGGTCGGGCTGGTCACGTTGATTTCGGTGAGATAGTCGCCGATCACGTCCAGGCCGACGAACAGAAGCCCTTTCTCGCGCAGGGTCGGGCCGACCTGGGCGGCGATCCAGCGATCGCGTTCGCTCAGCTCGCGCGCCTCGCCGCGCCCGCCTGCGGCCAGGTTGCCGCGGGTCTCGCCGCTGGCCGGGATGCGCGCCAGGCAGTAGGGCACCGGCTCGCCGTCGATCATCAGGATGCGCTTGTCACCGTCCTTGATGGCTGGCAGGAAGGCCTGGGCCATGATCTGCTGCTGGCCATGCTGGGTGAGGGTCTCGAGGATCACCGACAGGTTGGGATCGCCCTGGCGATGGCGGAACACCGACGCGCCGCCCATGCCGTCCAGCGGCTTGAGGATCACATCGCCATGGGTGGCGGCGAACTCACGCAGGATATCGGCGCGACGGCTGACCAGGGTGGGTGCCATGCACTGGGGAAAACGCGTGGCGAACAGCTTTTCGTTGCAGTCGCGCAGGCTCTGCGGACGATTGACCACCAGCACGCCCTCGGCCTCGGCTTGCTCGAGCAGGTAGGTGCTGTAGACGAACTCCATGTCGAAGGGCGGGTCCTTGCGCATCAGCAGGGTGTCCAGTTCGCTCAGCGCGCTGTCCTGTTCCTCGCCCAGCTCGTACCAGCGCGCCGGGTCGGCGAAGACCTTCAGGGGGCGCATGCGGGCGCGGGCCTGGCCGGCACCCTGGTAGAGATCGCGCTGCTCCATGTAGAACAGCGACCAGCCGCGTTCCTGGGCAGCCAGCAGCATGGCCAGCGAGCTGTCCTTCTTGTAGGAGATGCCCGCAATGGGGTCCATGACAATCCCGAGGCGAACGCTCATGGGTAGTTCCTCTGGGCGGCGTGAGCCGCGGTGGTTCGAATGAAAAGTGGCGTCAGGGTGGCGCTCGCGGCGCGGATGGTCAAGGGGTAGCGACTCACGGGCCGGTGGTCCAATGGTATGCCTTCCCGGAGTGTGCTAAAAAGGCCTCATTCAGCGGCAAGCCTTGGGCCTTGAGCTGCAAGAGAAGCATGTCCTGCAGCGATCCGCTTTTCTCTTGCAGCTCGAGGCCTGCAGCGTGTCGCGCGGGCAGCGATGGTAGCGCACATATGGAACAGCCACTGAAGGTGATGGTGATCGACGATTCGCGCACGATCCGCCGCACCGCCCAGATGTTGCTCGGCGAAGCAGGCTGCGAGGTGGTTACCGCCTGCGATGGCTTCGATGCGCTGGCCAAGATCGTCGACCACCAGCCCCGGATCATCTTTGCCGATGTCCTGATGCCGCGCCTGGACGGTTACCAGACCTGCGCCCTGATCAAGCACAACAGCGCCTTCAAGGACACTCCGGTGATCCTCCTGTCCTCGCGGGACGGCCTGTTCGACAAGGCCCGCGGACGGATGATGGGCTGCGATCAGTTTCTTACCAAGCCTTTCAGCAAGGACGAACTGCTCGATGCGATCAAGGCCCACGTGCCCGGGTTCGCCGCGCAAGAACAACACGCACCCTGACCTCGCCTGCCCAGGCGGCGTCCTTTTCCTTCATGGGGAAACAGCATGGCCCGAGTTCTGATTGTCGACGACTCGCCGACAGAAATGTACAAATTGAGCGCGATGCTCGAAAAGCATGGCCACCAGGTGCTCAAGGCGGTCAACGGCGCCGATGGCGTGGCATTGGCACGCCAGGAAAGGCCCGATGCCGTCCTGATGGACATCGTCATGCCCGGCATGAACGGCTTCCAGGCCACCCGTCAACTGAGCAAGGACCCGGACACCAAGGCAATCCCGGTGATCATCGTCACCACCAAGGACCAGGAAACCGACAAGGTCTGGGGCGAGCGCCAGGGCGCGCGCGACTACCTGGTCAAGCCGATTGACGAAGACACCCTGGTCAAGAAGCTCAAAGGCGTGCTGCCCGCTTGACCACGCGCCCCCAGGGCGCGTCGCTGACCGCCTTCGAGCTGCTGCTCGACATTGACCGGCGCTGCCGCCTGCTGGTGGCCGACCAGCCCCATCAGGAAACCCGCGTCGAGCACTGGAGCGGCATCGGCTTTCGCGTGGACGGCCAGTGGTTCGTGGCGCCCATGGGCGAAGTCGCCGAAGTGCTGCACGAACCGCGCAGCAGTCGCGTACCCGGGGTACAGTCCTGGGTCTGCGGGGTGGCCAACCTGCGTGGCCGGCTGCTGCCGGTGATGGACCTGAGCGGCTTCTTCGGCCTTGGGGCTTGCGCCCTTGGCAAGCAGCGCCGGGTGCTGGTGCTCGACACCGAGGGATTGTTCGCCGGGCTGCTGGTCGATGAGGTGCTGGGCCTGCAGCACTTTTCCCTGCAGAGCCTGGAGCTGTCGCCGCCGAGCCCGCTGATCGAGGCCGCAGCGCCGTTCGTGCAGGGGCATTTTGCCCGCGAGCGCAACTGGGCGATCTTCAGCCCGCTGGCCCTGGCCCAGGCGCCGGGCTTTCTCGATGTGGCGCTGTAGAGGACAAGTCGACGTGAGCCAACCCCCAAGCCCGAGCGCCAACCCGCCCCTGCGCAGCACCGTGCAGATCGCCGTGCTGTTCATCGTGCTGATCCTGTCGATCATTTTGCTGTTCGCCAATTTCGCCTACCTCAACACCCAGTCCAACTACGACAAGCAGTACATCGGGCATGCCGGCGAACTGCGCGTGCTGTCCCAGCGCATCGCCAAGAACGCCACCGAGGCGGCAGCCGGCAAGAGCCTGGCGTTCAAGCTGCTGAGCGACGCGCGCAACGATTTCGAGCGGCGCTGGGGCTACCTGCGCCATGGCGACAAGGCCACCGCCCTGCCAGAGGCGCCGCCCGCAGTGCGCGACGAGATGGACGCGGTCAAGCGCGACTGGGAAAACCTGCGCAAGAACACCGATACCATCCTGGCCAGCGAGCAGACGGTGCTGTCCCTGCACCAGGTTGCCGCGACCCTGGCCGAGACCGTGCCGCAGCTGCAGGTCGAGTATGAGAAAGTGGTCGAGATCCTGCTCAAGAGCGGCGCGCCGGCCAGCCAGGTCGCCGTTGCCCAGCGCCAGTTGCTGCTGGCCGAGCGTATCCTGGGCTCGGTCAATACCGTGCTGGCCGGCGACGATGCCTCGGTGCAGGCCGCCGGTGTCTTTGGCCGCGACGCCAACCGCTTTGGCCAGGTGCTCGAAGGCATGCTGGACGGCAATCCGACGATCCAGGTGACCCGCGTCGAGGACGCCGACGCCCGGGCGCGCCTCGCCGAGATCGCCGAGCTGTTCCAGTTCGTGGCGGGATCGGTCGACGAGATACTCGAGACCTCGCCCGAGTTGCTGCGCGTGCGCGAGGCCGCCGGCAATATCTTCAGCCTGTCGCAGACCTTGCTCGACGAGGCCTCGCACCTGGCCAACAGCCTCGAGAACCTGGCCAGCGGGCGCACCCTGGCTACCGTCGGGGGCTACGGGCTGGGCCTGCTGGCACTGGCATCGATCATCCTGATCGGCCTGGTGATGGTGCGCACCACTCGCCAGCAGTTGCGCGAGACGGCCGAGAAGAACGAACGCAACCAGCAGGCGATCATGCGCCTGCTCGATGAGATCGAAGAGCTGGCCGACGGCGACCTGACCGTCACCGTGTCGGTCACCGAGGAATTCACCGGCGCCATTGCCGACTCGATCAACTATTCGGTCGACCAGCTGCGCGACCTGGTGACGACCATCAACCACAGCGCCGTGCAGGTGGCCAGCGCCGTGCAGGACACCAAGACCACCGCGCGCCTGCTGGTCAAGGCCTCCGAGCACCAGGCCGAACAGATCAGCGAAGCCTCGCTGGCGGTCGGCGACATGGTCGAGTCCATCGACCGGGTATCGGCGCATGCCTACGAGTCGGCGAAGGTGGCCGAGCGTTCGGTGGCCATTGCCAACAAGGGCAACGAGGTGGTGCACAACACCATCAACGGCATGGACAACATCCGCGAGCAGATCCAGGACACCGCCAAGCGGATCAAGCGCCTGGGCGAATCGTCCCAGGAAATCGGCGATATCGTCAGCCTGATCGACGACATCGCCGACCAGACCAACATCCTTGCGCTCAATGCTGCCATCCAGGCCTCGCTGGCCGGTGAAGCCGGGCGCGGCTTTGCCGTGGTCGCCGACGAGGTGCAGCGCCTGGCCGAGCGTTCGTCTTCGGCCACGCGACAGATCGAGGCCCTGGTGCGAGCCATCCAGGCCGATACCAACGAGGCGGTGATCTCCATGGAACAGACCACCGCCGAAGTGGTGCGCGGCGCGCGCCTGGCACAGGACGCGGGGGTCTCGCTGGCCGAGATCGAAGGGGTCTCGCAGACGCTTGCCGAACTGATCCACCGCATCTCCGACGCTGCCCAGCTGCAGACCTCCTCGGCCGGGCAGATTTCCCACACCATGGCGGTGATCCAGCAGATCACCGCGCAAACCTCCGCAGGCTCCACCGCGACCGCCGACAGCATTCGTCACCTGGCGCGCATGGCCAGCGAAATGCGCCGCTCGGTATCCGGTTTCACCCTGCCGGCCCCGGCCGAGCGCCCATGAGGAATTGAGCATGGCCAATGCAGCGCAGGTCCCGTTGCGCCACGACACGGTCGCCCTGGCATGGGCCAGGCCGGCCATTCTCGAGTGCCTGGCGCAGGCTCGCCAGGCACTCGAGCGGTTTTCCGGCGAGCCTGCGGACCCTGCGGTGATGGCTGTTTTTCTCGACAACATGCACCAGGTACACGGCTGCCTGCACATGCTGGAACTGCCCGGCGCGACCTGCCTGGCCCAGGAGATGGAGCTGCTCGGGCGAGCGCTGGCCGAAGGGCGAACCACGTCCCGAGGTGATTGCCTGGGCGGGCTGTTCCGTGGGCTCGAACAGTTGCCGGTCTACCTCGAACGACTGCGCAGCGCCCGTCATGACCTGCCTCTGGTGATGCTGCCGCTGCTCAACCAGCTACGTGCCTGCAGGGGCGTCGAGCCGCTGGCCCAGGCCAGTCTCATCGACAGCGGGCACCCCGGCCAGGTCCTGGCCGGTGCCGGAGACCTCGCCAACCTCGACCTGCCGCTGGGCGGCTGGCGCGAGCACATGGAGGCAGGCCAGGGTCGTGATGCCCTGCGGTCGGTGGTGCGGGCACTGTGCGACGACCTGATGCGCATCAAGGAGCGCCTGGACCTCTACGGGCGTGGCGATCGCCAGCAGCACCAGCAACTGGAACCGTTGCTGGCGCCGCTGCGCCAGGTCGCCGACACCCTGGCGGTACTGGGTTTCCAGCAGCCACGGCGGGTCATCATCAACCAGGTGCTCGCGGTGCAGAGCCTGGCCCAGGGCCAGCGCCCCCCGGACGATGCCATGCTGATGGACGTGGCCGGTGCGCTGCTGTACGTCGAGGCGACGCTCAACGGCATGGTGGGTCCGCCGGAGGATGATGGAGAGCTGCCTGGCACAGACCTGGCCGAGGTCCGTCGACTGGTATTGGCCGAGGCCCTGACGCTATTGCAGCAGGCCAAGGAACTGATCGGGGATTCCCTGGAGTCGGGCTGGTCGCGCCAGCACCTGCAGGGACTGCCAAGTGTGCTGCAGCAGATCCGCGGCGCCATGACCATGCTGATGCTGCCGGGTGCCGCCGAGGTGCTCGGGGATTGCGCCGACTACGCACAAGCGCAGTTGCTTCATGCCGACCAGGCGCCGGCGGCGGCGGACCTGGCGCACCTGGCCGATGCCCTCAGTGCCAGCGAATGCTATGTGCAATGGCTGATTGCCGACCCACTGGCCGACGCCCTGCGCTTTCTCGACCTGGCCCGCCAGGCGTTGCTGGCGCTGGGCATGCAGCGCCACCCCGGGCAAGCGGTGGCAAGCCCGGCCTGCGCAGAGGGGGCTGCGATGCTCGATGAACTGCGCGAGGTCTTTCTCGAGGAAGTCGAGCTGCTGCTGCCCCAGATCGAGCGCCACTGGGCCCGCTGGCGCGCCGGTGCCCGCCAGCGCGAACCACTGATCGAAGTGCGCCGCGCCCTGCACACGATCAAGGGCAGCGGTCGCATGGTCGACGCCCAGGCGCTGGCAGAGCTGGCCTGGGGCGCTGAACACCTGCTCAACCGCGTGCTCGAAGGGCGCGTGCACATCACCGCCGAAGCCCAGATCAGTCTGCAGCAGGCCTTTGTGCAGTTGCCTGAGCTGTTGGCCGACTTCGCGGCTGGCCGGCTGGCCGATGCCAGCCCTGTCGAAGTGCTGTCCAGCCACCTGCATGCCTTGGCCATGAAGGATGCCAGCGTGGTCGACGAAGGCCAGGACGCGCTCGATCCGCAACTGCTCGAAATCTTCCGCAACGAGGCCCAGGGCCACCTGGCCACCCTGGAAAGCTTCCTTCAACAAGCCGCCGGGCCGTCTGCGCTGTCCATCAGCGACGACCTCCAGCGCGCCCTGCATACCCTCAAGGGCAGCGCTGCCATGGCCGGGATCATGCCGATCGCCGAGCTGGCAACGGCGCTCGACCGCCTGGCGCGCGAGTACAAGGCCCATCAGCTGGTCTTGCAGGCGCACGACATCGAGTCGCTGCAGGCATCCACCCGATGCCTGCGCTTTGGCCTGGCGCAGCTTGACAGCTCGCCGCTGGCGGCGATCCCCGAGGCCGCAGTACTGATCGAGCGGATCGGCCAGGCCGTCGACGCACGCCTGCTGGCGCTGCAAGACACCCCAGGCCAGGGCCGTCGCCTGCGCCGCGACCCGCAACTGATCGCGAGCTTCCTGGCCCAGGGCATGGATATCCTGCTCGATGCCGAGTCGTTGCTCTCGCGCTGGCAGGAGCACCCGGGCGAGCGCCAGGAACTCGATGCCCTGCTCGACGAGCTGACCACCCTCGGCCAAGGCGCGCACCTGGCCGACCTGTGGCAGGTGGACGAGGTCTGCGAAGCCCTGCTTGATCTCTATGGCGCGGTCGAGGAGGGCAGCCTGGGCGCCAGCGCGCGCTTCTTCACGCTGGCGCAGCAGGCCCATGAAGCGCTGATCGACATGCTCGACGAAATTGCCGCCGGCCAGGAAGTGACGGCGCGGCCGGAATGCCTGCAGACCTTGCGCGAGCTGCTGGACGAGGGCCTGGCGCCGTCGGCCACGGGACTGGTCAGCCGCGACAATGGTGTCACCGAGTTGAGTCGGGCCAGTGCATTGGCGCTGGGCGTGCCGACGCCGGAAGACAGCAAGGCCCCCGGCGACAAGGAGCTGTTGGAGATCTTTCTCGAGGAAAGCTCGGACCTTGTCGAAAGCGCAGGCACGGCGCTGGCGCGCTGGCAGGCCGAGCCGCGCAACCTGGTGGAGGTCGAAAACCTGCTGCGCGACCTGCACACCCTCAAGGGTGGGGCGCGCATGGTCGAGATCGCCGCCATCGGCGACCTGGCCCATGAGCTGGAGTTTCTCTACGAACTGCTCGCCGCCGGGCAGCTGCCGCCCAGCCTGGCGCTGTTCAGCCTGCTGCAGAACTGCCATGACCGCCTGGCCCAGATGCTCGATGCCGTGCGCCTCGGCCAGCCGCTGCATGCCGCCACGGCCCTGATCGAGTACATCCGCAATTTCAGCAGCGCGGCACTGACCGACACCGCCGCAGGCCAGGCCCGGCCCGGTTCCCTGCCTGCCGAAGCGCCTGCCGCGGCGCCAGAACGGGGGGCGGGCGACATGGTCAAGGTCGCCGCCGAGCTGCTCGACAACCTGGGCAACCTGGCAGGCGAGCATTCGATCATCCGCGGGCGCATCGAGCAGCAGGTCAACGACGCCCAGGTGGCCCTGGGCGAAATGGAAACCACCCTGGAGCGCATGCGCGACCAGCTGCGCCGCCTGGACACCGAGACCCAGGGGCAAATGTCCAGTCGCCAGCAGACCGAGCGCGATGCCTACGAAGACTTCGACCCCCTGGAGCTGGACCGCCACTCCCAGTTGCAGCAGCTGTCGCGGGCCCTGTTCGAGTCTGCGTCCGACCTGCTCGACCTCAAGGAGACCCTTGCCCAGCAAGCGCAACAGGCCTACCGCCTGTTGCAGCAGCAGGCACGGGTGAACAGCCAGTTGCAAGAGGGCCTGACCGGCACCCGCATGGTGCCGTTCGAGCGGCTGGTGCCGCGCTTGCAGCGGGTGGTGCGCCAGGTGGCAAGCGAGCTGGGCAAGCAGGTGGAGCTGGTAGTGGGCAACGCCGAGGGAGAGCTGGACCGCAGCGTGCTCGAGCGCATGGTCGCCCCTCTCGAACACATGCTGCGCAACGCCGTCGACCATGGCCTGGAAACCCGCGAGGCGCGCCTGGCCGCCGGCAAGCCCGAACAAGGCACCATCAGCCTCGACCTGTTGCACGAGGGCGCCGACATCGTCATCGAGATGACCGACGATGGCGCCGGGGTACCGTTGGATGCGGTGCGGCGCAAGGCAATCAAGCGCGGCCTGCTCGACCCCGAGGCCCATGTGTCCGACCACGAGATCATGCAGTTCATCCTGCGACCGGGGTTTTCCACCGCCGAGAAGATCACCCAGATCTCCGGGCGCGGCCTGGGCATGGACGTCGTCCATGAAGAGGTCAAGCAGCTGGGCGGCTCGATGACCATCGAGTCGAGCCCAGGCAAGGGCGCGCGCTTTCTGATCCGTCTTCCCTTCACCGTGTCGGTCAACCGGGCGCTGATGGTCAACCTGGGCGAGGAGCAGTTCGCAATCCCGCTCAACACCATCGAAGGCATCGTGCGCGTGCCGCCGGGCGAGCTGCAGGCCTGCTACCAGCAGCAGGCCCCACACTATGCCTACGCCGGCCACCGTTACGAGCTGCGCTACCTGGGCGAGCTGGTGCAAGGCAGCCGCTCGCCGCGCCTGCTGGGCCAGAGCGTGCCGCTGCCCGTGTTGCTGGTGCACTCCCATGAGCAGTCGTTCGCGGTGCAGGTCGACAGCCTTTCGCCGAGCCGCGAGATCGTGGTCAAGAGCCTGGGGCCGCAATTCGCCGCCGTGCCGGGCTTGTCTGGCGCGACCTTGCTCGGTGACGGCCGGGTCGTGCTGATCCTCGACCTGCTTGGCCAGCTGCGCGGCCTGCAGCGGCGGCGCACGCACTTGCCAGGCGGCGCTGGCGCGAGCACGCTGCTGCTCGGCCAGGCGCCGCGCCGGCCCTTGCTGGCGATGGTGGTCGACGACTCGGTGACCATGCGCAAGGTCACCGGGCGCCTGCTCGAGCGCCATGGCATGAGCGTGCTCACCGCCAAGGACGGAGTCGATGCCATGGCTCTGCTCGAGCAGCACCGCCCCGACGTGTTGCTGCTGGACATCGAAATGCCGCGCATGGACGGTTTCGAGGTGGCGACCCGGGTGCGCGGCGATGAGCGCTTCAAGACCCTGCCGATCATCATGATCACCTCGCGCACCGGGCAGAAGCACCGCGAGCGAGCCATGGCCATCGGTGTCAACGACTACCTGGGCAAGCCTTACCAGGAGTCAGCCCTGCTGCAAAGCATCGCGCACTGGAGCAATGCCCATGCTTGATCATCTCGCCGGCCAGCGCGTCAGCCTCACGGGTCTCCTGCTGCCCCTGGCCGACCGCACCCTGGTGCTGCCCAATGTCGCCGTCGCCGAGCTGATCGGCCAGCGGGCCATCGGTTGCGAGCCCGCAGAGATTCCCTGGCACCTGGGCTGGGTCGACTGGCGCCAGCAGCGCTTGCCGTTGATCGGCTTCGAGGCCGCCTGCGGCGGGCATACGCCGTGCGGCGAACGGGCCCGTATCGTGGTGCTCAATGCACTGGGCGACACCGGCCTGCGCTACCTTGCCTTGCTGGTGCAAGGCATCCCGCGCTCATGCAAGGTCGACAGCCAGCTCAATTATGTCGATGTGCCCCTGGCGCCGCTGGAACTGGCGGCGGTACAGGTCGGCGACCAGGTGGTCCGGGTGCCGGATCTCCCAGGCCTGGAGCGGCTGGTGCGCGAAGCGGCGCTGGCCTGAGCGCAGGCCTTGAGTGAACCCGGCGCCAATGCGCAAGGTCAGTGAAGTATGTATTACGGTGAACGTTTCAACGCCTGGACGCACCTGGTCGGTGCGCTGCTGGCCGCCATCGGTGCCATCTGGCTGGTCATTGCCGCCGGGTTGCAGGGCGATCCGTGGAAGATCGTCAGCTTCTCCATCTACGGCGTCACGCTGATAGCGCTCTACAGCATCTCGACCCTCTACCACAGTACGCGTGGACGGGCGAAGGTGATCATGCGCAAGCTCGATCACCTGTCCATCTACCTGCTGATCGCCGGCAGCTACACGCCTTTCTGCCTGGTCAGCCTGCGCGGACCGTGGGGGTGGAGCCTGTTCGGGGTGGTCTGGGGGCTGGCGCTGATCGGTATGCTGCAAGAGATCAAGCCACGCTCGGAGGCACGGGTGCTGTCGATCGTGATCTATGCCTTGATGGGCTGGATCGTGCTGGTGGCGGTCAACCCGCTGCTGCACACCCTGGGCACCGCCGGCTTCGCCTGGCTGGCGGCGGGCGGGGTGTTCTATACCGTTGGCATTATCTTCTTCGCCTACGACCGGCGCTTTCGCCACTGGCATGGTATCTGGCACCTGTTCGTGATCGCCGGCAGCCTGCTGCACTTCATCGCCCTGTTTTTCTTCGTGCTCTAGAAGTCACCCCACAATTGCTGCGCCACCGACAGCGCCACCACGGGCGCGGTCTCGGTGCGCAATACCCGCGGGCCGAGGCGGGCTGCATGGAAGCCCGCGACCTTGGCCTGTTCCACTTCGGCATCGCCCAGGCCACCCTCCGGACCGATCAGGAAGGCCAGCGTATCGGGACGCGCGTGGCTGACCAGGGGCTCGGCAACCGGGTGCAGCACCAGCTTGAGCGCGGCGTCGCTACCCTTGAGCCACTCGGCCAGGGTGACGGGTGGATGGATCAGTGGCAGGCGTGAGCGACCGCACTGTTCGCATGCGCTGATCGCGACCTGGCGCCAATGGGCCAGGCGCTTGTCGGCGCGCTCGTCCTTGAGGCGAACCTCGCAGCGCTCGCTGACGATCGGGGTAATCTCGTTGGCGCCCAGCTCGGTGGCTTTCTGGATGGCCCAGTCCATGCGCTCGCCCCGGGACAGGCCCTGGCCGAGGTGGATGTGCAAGGGCGACTCGGCCTGGCCGGGCAGGGCCTGGTCGAGGGTGACGCGCACGGTCTTCTTGCCGACTTCCAGCAACTGGCCGAGAAACTCCTGGCCGCTGCCGTCGAACAGTTGCACGGCATCACCTGGCGCCATGCGCAGGACCCGGCCGATGTAGTGGGCCTGGGCCTCGGGCAGGTCGTGCTCGCCCAGGCTCAGGGGGGCGTCGATGAAAAAGCGGGATAGTCGCATGGGGTGGCTCTGAAAATAAGATGTGGATTCTTGAAGCAGAGCTCCCACAGAGTACGAGGCGCTCGTGGGAGTATTCGTCAGGACCTAGCCCGGATCGCGGAAACCAGGGTGGAAGTCCTTCGGCACTGCCACGCTGACGCTGCTGCGGGTGGCGATATCGATGCCTTCGGTCGCCACCTCGGCCAGGAAATCGATCTGCTCTGGCGTGATCACGTAGGGCGGCAGGAAGTACACCACGCTGCCCAGCGGGCGCAGCAGCGCGCCGCGGGTCAGGGCGTGCTCGAACACCTTGAGGCCGCGGCGTTCCTGCCAGGGGTAGGCGGTCTTGCTGGCCTTGTCCTTGACCATCTCGACGGCCAGGGCCATGCCCGTCTGGCGTACCTCGGCCACATGCGGGTGGTCGACCAGGTGCGCGGTGGCGCTGGCCATGCGTTGTGAAAGCGCCTTGTTGGCCTCGATCACCTTGTCTTGCTCGAAGATATCCAGCGTCGCCAGGGCCGCGGCGCACGCCAGTGGGTTGCCAGTGTAGCTGTGCGAGTGCAGGAAGGCGCGCAGGGTCGAGTAGTCGTCGTAGAACGCCTGGTAGACCTCCTCGGTGGTCAGGCAGGCCGCCAGCGGCAGGTAGCCACCGGTCAGGGCCTTGGACAGGCAGAGAAAATCTGGCCGGATGCCGGCCTGCTCGCACGCGAACAGGGTGCCGGTACGGCCGAAGCCGACGGCGATCTCGTCGTGGATCAAGTGCACGCCGTAGCGGTCGCATGCCTCGCGCAGCAGCTTGAGGTAGACCGGATGGTACATGCGCATGCCGCCCGCGCCCTGGATCAGCGGCTCGACGATCACGGCGGCGATGGTCGCATGGTGTTCGGCCAGGGTCTGTTCCATGGCGGCGAACATGTTTCGCGAGTGCTCCTCCCAGCCCATGCCCTCGGGACGCAGGTAGCAATCAGGGCTCGGCACCTTGAGGGTGTCCAGCAGCAGGGCCTTGTAGGTCTCGGTGAACAGCGGCACGTCCCCTACCGACATCGCGGCAATGGTCTCGCCGTGGTAGCTGTTGCTCAGGGTGACGAAGCGCTTCTTCAGCGGCTGACCCTTGTTGAGCCAGTAGTGGAAGCTCATCTTCAGCGCCACTTCGATGCAGGACGAGCCGTTGTCGGCATAGAAGCAGCGGTCCAGTCCGGCCGGGGTCAGGCTGACCAGGCGCTCGGACAGCTCGATCACCGGCTGGTGGCTGAAGCCCGCGAGGATCACATGCTCGAGCTGGTCGACCTGGTCCTTGATGCGCTGGTTGATGCGCGGGTTGGCATGGCCGAACACGTTCACCCACCAGGAGCTGACGGCATCGAGGTAGCGCTTGCCTTCGAAGTCTTCCAGCCACACGCCTTCGCCTCGCCTGATCGGGATCAGCGGCAGCTGCTCGTGGTCTTTCATCTGGGTGCAGGGATGCCACAGGACCTTGAGGTCACGTTGCATCCACTGATCGTTGAGGCCCATGGGCACTTCTCCTGGCGACGCGGCTTCGATAGACCGCGTAAGCCTAAGCAATGCCGCCGGTCAGGACAACCGCCGTGCGGCGATGAGGCTCATCGCGCCCTTGACGGTTGGCAAGAATGTCAGTCCGGCAAGGCACTTGATGTCACTGTGCTGGCAGGGTCCCTGCCCGTGACGTATTCTTAACGCATCGCACCCCAGGGTGTTCTTCCCCTCTATTTTTTGGTTTTTCTGACCCGGAGTTCGCCGAAATGGCTGCTGCTTGGCTGCGCCTGTGCGCGTTGGTAATGATTGGTGGCCTGTCCAGCGGTAGCGCGCTGGCGCAGGGCAAGGCCCCCTCGGCAATCGTGGTGGGCGGTGGCCTGGCGGGCCTGACTGCGGCCTACGAGCTGCAGGCCAAGGGCTGGCAAGTCACCCTGTTCGAGGCCAAGGACGGCATGGGTGGCCGCTCGGGGCTGGCGACCAGCGAATGGATCGGCAACAGCAAGGCGCAGCCGGTGCTCAACCAGTACCTGGACCAGTTCAAGCTCGCCACCTTGCCCGCCCCCGAGTTCGTGCGCGTCCCAAGCTACCTGATCGACGGCGACTACTTCAGCGCCGCGGACCTCGCGGTCAAGCAGCCGGCTACTGCCGAGGCACTCAAGCGCTACGAGAAAACCCTCGACGACCTGGCACGCTCGATCGACGATCCGCTTGCCCCCGCTGCCAACAGCACGCTGTTCGCGCTCGACCAGATCAACGTCTCTGCCTGGCTGGACAAGCTGCAACTGCCATCCACCGCCCGGCAGCTGGTCAACCAGCAGATCCGTACCCGCTATGACGAACCGTCGCGCCTGTCCTTGCTGTATTTCGCCCAGCAGACCCGGGTCTACCGTGGGGTCAGCGACCGCGACCTGCGCGCGGCGCGCTTGCCCGGCGGCAGCGCGGTACTGGCCCAGGCTTTCGTCAAGCAGCTGAAAACCATCAAGACTCGTTCGCCAGTGACGTCCATCGTCCAGGACAAGGACGGCGTCACGGTCAAGGTCGGCAGCGTCGGCTACCAGGCGGACTACCTGGTGATGGCCGTGCCGCTGCGCGCGCTGGCCAAGATCCAGATGACTCCAGGCCTGGACAACCAGCATCTGGCGGCGCTCAAGGGCACCAATTATGGATGGCGCGACCAGCTGCTGCTCAAGTTCAAGACTCCCGTGTGGGAAAGCCGCTCGCGCATGTCGGGTGAGATCTTCAGCAATACCGGCCTTGGCATGCTCTGGATCGAGCCCGCGCTCAAGGGCGGCGCCAACGTGGTGATCAACCTCTCGGGCGACAATGCGCGGTTGCTGCAGGCCTTTGGCGACAAGCAGATGGTCGACCAGGTGCTGATCCGCATGCACAACTTCTATCCAAAGGCGCGAGGCGCGTTCACCGGCTACGAGATTCGCCGCTACAGCACCGATGCGGGGATGGGAGGTGCCTACCTGGCCTATGGTCCTGGCCAGATCAGCAAGTACTGGCGCCTGTGGGAGCGTCCGGTACAGCGGGTGGCCTTCGCGGGCGAGCATACCGACGCGCTGTACCCAGGCACCCTTGAAGGCGCGCTGCGCAGTGGCCAGCGGGCTGCCAGCCAGGTGCAGGACCTCGCGGCAGGCAAGTCTCTCGAGCCTGCCAAGGCTGTCGCGGACAAACCTTCCAAGACGGTCGAGAAGGAAAAGGGAGGGTTCTTCTCGAACCTGTTCGGTGGTTCGACCGACAAGGCCGCCGTCAAGGCCGAGCCTGAAAGACACAGCGCGCCAGGCTTCTTTGCGCGGTTGTTTGGAAAGGACGAGGAACCGGTCGCCAAGGCCAAGTAAGCGGTGAGACCAAGGGGCGACCTAGCGTTAATGATTCCTTAATAAGCGGAAATCAGAATATCAATCGGATAAATCGATATTCCAAAGCAGTTTTTTCCGCTTTTTTTCGATACGTTTCGCGTTAGTCTCGTGGACAGTTCTTATAGGGAAACAGGCATGCAACTGCGTAACTCACCCACGCGCTATGGCTCGGTCAGCATGTTCCTGCACTGGAGCGTGACCCTTGCAGTCTACGGCCTGTTCGCCCTGGGCCTGTGGATGGTCGGTCTCGACTACTACAGCCCGTGGCGAAAGGAAGCGCCTGACCTGCACAAGAGCATCGGCCTGATACTGCTGGGGGTGATGGTAGCGCGGGTTGCCTGGCGATTCATCAGCCCGCCGCCCCCGGCGCCCGCCAGTCACGGCTCATTTGTCCGAGTGGCCGCCAAACTCGGCCACCTTGTGCTGTACTTCGGGCTGTTTGCCGTGATGATCGCCGGTTACCTGATCTCCACTGCCGATGGCGTGGGTATCCCGGTTTTCGGCTGGTTCGAGATGCCGGCCCTGATCAGCAACCTGCCCGACCAGGCAGACCTTGCAGGTGTGGTCCATTTCTACCTGGCCTGGGGGTTGGTGATCTTTTCCGGCCTGCATGCCCTGGCAGCCCTCAAGCACCACTTCATCGACCGTGACGCGACCCTGACACGCATGCTGGGCCGCAAAGCTTGACTTTCACCCTCAATTGCAAAGGAATCGAAGGATGTTGAAAAAGACTTTCGCCGCGCTGGCACTGGGTACCGCTCTGCTGTCGGCCGGGCAGGCCATGGCAGCGGACTACAAGATCGACAAGGAAGGCCAGCACGCTTTCGTTGACTGGAAGATCAGTCACCTGGGCTACAGCTTCATCCATGGCACGTTCAAGGACTTTGATGGATCGTTCTCGTGGGACAAGGCCCAGCCTGAAGCCAGCAAGATCAACGTCGACCTGAACACTGCCAGCCTGTGGTCGAACCATGCCGAGCGTGACAAGCACATCGCCAGTGCCGATTTCCTCGACGTGAAGAAATACCCGCAAGCCAAGTTCGTCTCCACCGCGGTCAAGTCGACCGGTGAGAAGACCGCCGACGTGATGGGCGACCTGACCCTGCACGGCGTGACCAAGCCGGTCACTTTCAAGGCCGTGTTCAATGGCGAGGGCAAGGACCCGTGGGGCGGCGAGCGTGCCGGCTTCAACGCCAAGACCACGCTGAACCTGGCCGACTTCGGCATCAAGGGCCCGGGTCCGACCTCCCAGACCCTGGACCTGGATATCAGTCTCGAAGGCGTGAAACAGAAGTAATCTCGCTGTCCACCAACGACAACGCCGCCCCTAGGGGCGGCGTTGTCGTTGGTGCGGCTGATCAGCGATTGCGGGTCAGCAGCGCGGGGCGCTCACCGCGTGGACGGCTTGGCAGGTCTTCCAGTTGATCGGCACTCGGGAAACGGTCGAGCTTCGATTCCTTGTGCACGATCTTTGGCTGGGTCTGGACCTGGCCGTCGCGCGGACCGCGTACGGCAGGTTCCTGGCGCGTCCGATCGTTACGCGACGACTGACGGCCTGCACCGCCCCCGTCGCGACGGGCGCCACCGTTGTTGTTGCGCGGGCGCTTGTCACCACCGCCAGCGCCGCCGCGGGCCTGGCCAGCGCCAGTGCCGTTGCCCTGGCCGCCTTGGGGCTGCTGGCCGGCGCCTGGGCGACGATTACGGCCTTGGTTCTTGTTCTGGTAAGGGCTGACATAGTCAGCACGGTTACCAAAATTGTCGACTTCATCGTCAAGGAAGGCTTCGGGATCGCGATTGGCGGGAGCCGCTGAAACGCCTTGCTGAGCCGAGGACGACTGTGCTGGTTTCTTGTTGCGCGGCTTGCGCTCTGGACGAGGCTGCTGGCCGGCCGTTTTTTCCGCCGGCTTTTCGGACGCGGTCTTTTCACGGCCCTTGTCCTTGCCCTTGTCCTTGCGACCGCTGCCGCCGGCATTGCTGCCTTCGCCGCGCGGATTACGCCCGCTGCGACCAGCCACCTGTGGACGCTCGCGCACCTCGGGCTTCTCGGCTTCGACCTTGCTGGCATCGAAGCCCATCAGGTCGCCATCGGCGATCTTCTGGCGAGTGACCCGCTCGATGCTCTTGAGCAGCTTTTCTTCGTCCGGCGCCACCAGCGAGATCGCTTCGCCCGAGCGACCGGCACGGCCGGTGCGGCCGATACGGTGAACGTAGTCTTCCTCGACGTTTGGCAGCTCGAAGTTGACCACATGGGGCAGCTGGTCGATGTCCAGGCCACGGGCGGCAATGTCGGTAGCCACCAGGATGCGCACGCTGCCGGCCTTGAAGTCGGCAAGGGCCTTGGTGCGGGCGTTCTGGCTCTTGTTGCCGTGGATCGCGGCGGCGGTCAGGCCGTGCTTCTCGAGGTACTCGGCCAGGCGGTTGGCGCCGTGCTTGGTACGGGTGAACACCAGTACCTGTTCCCAGGCGCCGAGGGTGATCAAGTGGGCCAGCAGCGCGCGCTTGTGGCTGGAAGCCAGGCGGTAGACGCGTTGCTCGATGCGCTCGACCGTGGTGTTCGGCGGCGTGACCTCGATACGCTCCGGGTTGCGCAGGAGCTTGTCGGCGAGGTCGGTGATGTCCTTGGAGAAGGTCGCCGAGAACAGCAGGTTCTGGCGCTTGCCGGGCAGGCGGGCCAGGACCTTCTTGACGTCATGGATGAAGCCCATGTCGAGCATGCGGTCGGCTTCGTCCAGTACCAGGATCTCGACGTGGGACAGGTCGACATGGCCTTGGCCAGCGAGGTCCAGCAGGCGGCCCGGGCAGGCCACCAGGACATCGACGCCCCGGGACAGGGCCTGGATCTGCGGGTTCATGCCGACGCCGCCGAAGATGCAGGCGCTGACCAGTTTCAGGTCGCGTGCATAGACCTTGAAGCTGTCATGGACCTGGGCTGCCAGTTCGCGGGTCGGGGTCAGGACCAGCACGCGAGGCTGGCGCGGACCATGACGGTGGGATTTGTCAGGATGGCCGCCCGGGAACAAGCGCTCGAGGATCGGCAGGGCGAAGCCGCCGGTTTTGCCAGTACCTGTCTGGGCGGCAACCATCAGGTCGCTGCCTTGCAACACGGCGGGAATGGCCCGCTGTTGCACCGGAGTGGGCTGGGTATAGCCCGCTGCCTCGATGGCGCGGACTAAAGCCTCGGAGAGACCGAGGGAAGCAAAGGACATGGGCAATCCTGTTCTAGTGTGGGCTGGGCCCGATGGGATGATCGTGCCTGGCGCGACAAGCATCGCAGGGATGCGATCGCGTCCGGTCCAGCAGGGCTTTAACTGTGCATCCGGGAAGCGGCGGGCGGGCACTTGGCGCGCTTTGATGCCGGTCGGGATGCCTGCTGCAAGGCCGAGCGTCCGGGCGTAAGCCTGGCGGGAAGGCCCGAGTATAACAGAGCAATCACGGCGTGCCGCTTTCCTGCTGCTCAACGGCGCGAGGAAATCCTCCGCGAAGCGCCGCACGGGCGGCGCTCGATTTCATGGACCCTGAAAAACCTGGGTCTTGCTCAACGAGGCAGCTTCAGGTTGTTCCACACCGCCAGGCTCGGTTCCGCCTGGTTCAGCGTATAGAAGTGCAGCCCCGGTGCGCCGCCTTGCAGCAATTGCTCGCACATGTGGGTGATCACTTCTTCGCCGAACGCCTGGATGCTGGTCGCATCGTCGCCGTAGGCTTCGAGCTGCTTGCGGATCCAGCGTGGGATCTCGGCGCCACAGGCATCGGAGAACCGCGCCAGCTTGCTGTAGTTGGTGATCGGCATGATCCCCGGCACCACGGGAATGTCCACGCCCATCTTCTGCACGCGCTCGACGAAATAGAAATAGCTGTCGGCGTTGAAGAAGTACTGGGTGATGGCACTGTCGGAGCCGGCCTTGACCTTGCGCACGAAGTTGGCGAGGTCGTCCTCGAAGTTGCGCGCCTGCGGGTGCATCTCCGGGTAGGCAGCGACTTCCAGATGGAAGTGGTCACCGGTCTCGTGGCGGATGAACTCGACCAGGTCATTGGCGTGGCGCAGTTCGCCGCTGGCCATGCCCATGCCCGATGGCAGGTCGCCGCGCAGGGCGACGATGCGCTTGATGCCGGCTTCCTTGTACTGGGCCAGCAGGCTGCGCAGGTCTTCCTTGCTGTCGCCCACGCACGACAGGTGCGGAGCGGCCGGGACCTTGATCTCGTTTTCCAGCTGCAACACGGTGTTGAGCGTACGATCGCGGGTCGAGCCACCAGCGCCATAGGTGCAGGAGAAGAAATCAGGGTCGTAGGCGGCCAGCTGACGGGCCACGCCCATCAGCTTTTCGTGGCCGGCGTCGGTCTTGGTTGGAAAGAATTCGAAACTGTAACGGCGTTCTTCAGACATCACTCGTTCCTCAGCTGCAGGCTTCACGCCGCGAGCTGCAAGTCAAAGCCAGATCGGCGGAGGCCGATCTGGCTTGAGCATCGTTCAGGATTCGTAGGCTGCATGCTTCAAGCGGTGTGGCAGGGCCTGCCTTTTCTTGCCGCTTGAAGCTTGCAGCTTGTCGCTGCTTAGTACCGGTAGGCGTCCGGCTTGAACGGGCCTTCGACCGTCACGCCGATGTACTCGGCCTGCTGCTGGGTCAGCTGGGTGACCACGCCGCCGAAGCCGCGGACCATTTCCAGGGCCACTTCCTCGTCGAGCTTCTTGGGCAGCACTTCGACGGTCAGGCGCTCGGCCTTCTGCGCAGGCGGCAGGGTGGCGAACTTCTGCTCGAACAGGAAGATCTGCGCCAGTACCTGGTTGGCGAACGAGCCGTCCATGATGCGGCTTGGATGACCGGTGGCGTTGCCCAGGTTCACCAGGCGGCCTTCGGCCAGCAGGATCAGGTAGTCGTCGTTCTGCGGGTCGAAGTCGCCATGGCCGGTGCGGTGGATCTTGTGCACCTGCGGCTTGACCTCTTCCCATGCCCAGTTCTTGCGCATGAAGGCGGTATCGATCTCGTTGTCGAAGTGACCGATGTTGCAGACCACGGCACGCTTCTTCAGGGCCTTGAGCATGTTGGCGTCGCAGACGTTGACGTTACCGGTGGTGGTGACGATCAGGTCGATCTTGCCCAGCAGGGCCTTGTCGATGCTCGCCTCGGTGCCGTCGTTGATACCGTCGACGAACGGCGAGACCAGCTCGAAGCCGTCCATGCAGGCTTGCATGGCGCAGATCGGGTCGACTTCGGAAACCTTGACGATCATGCCTTCCTGACGCAGCGACTGGGCCGAGCCCTTGCCCACGTCACCATAGCCGATCACCAGGGCCTGCTTGCCCGACAGCAGGTGGTCGGTGCCACGCTTGATGGCGTCGTTGAGGCTGTGACGGCAACCGTACTTGTTGTCGTTCTTGCTCTTGGTGACCGAGTCGTTGACGTTGATCGCCGGGACTTTCAGCTCGCCCTTGGCCAGCATGTCGAGCAGGCGGTGCACACCGGTGGTGGTTTCCTCGGTGACTCCGTGGACGTTTTCCAGCACGGTCGGGTACTTCTTGTGCAGCAGCTCGGTCAGGTCGCCACCGTCGTCGAGGATCATGTTGGCGTCCCATGGCTGGCCATCCTTGAGGATGGTCTGCTCCAGGCACCACTCGTACTCCTGCTCGGTCTCGCCTTTCCAGGCGAAGACTGGGATGCCGGCAGCGGCGATCGAGGCAGCGGCCTGGTCCTGGGTCGAGAAGATGTTGCAGGACGACCAGCGCACTTCGGCACCCAGGGCAACCAGGGTTTCGATCAGCACGGCAGTCTGGATGGTCATGTGGATGCAGCCGAGAATGTTCGCGCCCTTGAGCGGTTGCTCCTGCAGGTACTTGCGGCGCAGGCCCATCAGTGCCGGCATCTCGGACTC
>JAQZAY010000168.1 GCA_029239415.1 Pseudomonas sp.
GGCTGCATTCCACCCAGTCCACGGTCAGCCAGAAGATCCGGCGTCTCGAGGAGATGGTCGGCCACCGCCTGCTGGTTCGCGGCCACCGCGACGTACTGCCCACCGACGCGGGCCAGACTCTGCTGGGCTACGCCCGCCACATGCTGGCGCTCAACGACCAGATGCTCGAGGCCCTGGCAGGCGCCATGGTGGGGATCACCGTGCGTCTTGGTGTCCCGGAGGATTTCGTCGGCGGACGGACCACCAATGCCTTGTCTGCCTTCAGCCGGGAGCACCCGCAGGTCAAGCTCGAGGTCACCAGCGGCCTATGCCGCGACCTGAGCCAGCGCTACGACAATGGCGAGCTCGACCTGGTGCTGCTCAAGCAGCGGCGCAACAGTCGCGAAGGGGTGGCTTGCTGGCCTGAACCGCTGCAGTGGATCGACAGCGCCAGCACGCCAGCCTTCGAGCTAGACCCTATTCCCCTGGTGACTTTCCCGCCACGCGGCCTGTATCGCGATGACATGATCAGCGCCATCGAGGGCATGGGGCGGCGCTGGCGCATCAGCTTCACCAGCTCGAGCCTGAGTGGTATCCAGGCCGCCGTGGCCCATGGCATGGGCATCAGCCTGCTGCCTCTGCGCGCGACGACTCGCGAGCATAGGGTGCTGGGAGGCGAGCAAGGCCTGCCCGGGGTGGACAGCTACGAGATCGTCCTGGTCCATCGGCCAACGGCCGACCTCATGGTCCAGGCGTTGGCCAGGATGCTGACGGGCCTTTTGGCGACCCACGAAGTCTAGGCCAAGACCGTCGGTGCTCACCCCTGGCTCAAGGCTTCCACCACCTGCTCGACACTGGCCTTGAGCCCGGCCAGGGTGTCTTGCGCCTCGCTGTCGAGCACCAGCAACCTGGCGCCGGAGGCTGCGATGGCTTGTGCTACCGCGGCGTCCGGCTGGCGGTGGTGCAGTACCAGAGCCACATCCTGTTGCCTGAGTGTCTCGCCCAAGGCCTTCAAGGCAGCCTCATCCCATTTGTCCTCGGCCGGCAATGGCAAGGCGACCGCATCCAGGTTGAGACCGCTCACCAGGTAGTCCAGCCGCTCGGACAGGCTCACCACGCTCAGGTTGTCCGCCTCGGCCAGGCGCGTTTCGCTGCTGGAGGTGAGCTCCAGCAACTGGCGCTTGATGCCTGCCAGGTTGGCCTGGATCCGAGCCTTGTCGGGCGGCGCCAGGCGCTCGAGGTCGCTGGTCAGCACGTCGGCCATGCGCCCGAGATTGGTCGGGTTCAACCAGGGATAGGCGGCGAAGGCATTCTCGCCCTGTACCGCGATGCCTGGCAGCGCACCATCGACGGGACGCGCGGCATCGATCTCGACGATCCGAAGGTTGCTGCGCCGTGCCATGGGGTACAGCGGGTCGTCCTGCCAGATGGAGCGCAAGGCGATGACGGCATCCGCCTGCAGCGCGGCCTGTTGCAGGCTGGCGCTGCCACGGCCACTGAAATACGACGGCTGGCGCGTGGCAGGCAGGTTCGCGGGCGCGGCGCGCTTGAGCTGTACCGATGTGCCCTCGAGCAAGGCGCTGGCCAGGCTGTGGGTCACCGGCAGCGTGGTCAGGACCAGCGCGGCATCGGCGCGGGCATCGGTGCTGGCGGGCCGCGCCGCGAGCGTGAGGCCCGGCAGCGCGCACAGGGTCAGGGCAAAGGCGAGTTGTTTCAGGCGCAGGGTCATGCCGGGTTTCCTTGCAGGCGTGGAACGAGGGCGCGGGCCAGCGCCGCGAGCGCGAAGCACAAGCCCGAGACCAGGATGATCGCGGCGCCGGACGGCACCGGCAGATCGAAGACGATGGGCATCAGGATGCCCAGCAGGGTGCTCAGCGTCGCGATCAGCACCGAGACCCAGAAAAAACCTTTCAGCGACTGGCTGACCAGTCGTGCGGCCGCTGCCGGAATCACCAGCAGAGCGCCCACCAGGATCGCGCCGATGACCTTCACCGCAGCCACGGTCACCAAGGTCACGAGCACCACGAACAGGTAGTCCAGGGTCTTCACGGCGACGCCGCGCACCGCCGCCAGTTGCGGATTGAAGCTGGCCAGGATGATGCGGTTGTACAGCGGCAGCGCCAGGCCAAGGACCAGCAGCGCGACGATCCCCAGCACCAGCAGGTCCTGAGCGCTGACCGTCAGTACCGAGCCGAACAGCACGTTCTCGAGAATGTGCACGTTGATCTTGCCGGCCAGCATCAGCAGCAGGCTAGCACCGAGCGCCAGCGATACCGAAAGAAACACGCCGATCAAGGTGTCCGGCGACAAGCCGGTACGGTTGCGCAGGAAGTTGAGCAGAATGCCGAACAGCAGGCAGTAGCCGAACAGGCTGCCATAGGGACCCGTGTAGGGTTCGCCGAGCAGAATGCCGATGGCCACGCCAGTCAGTGCAGCGTGGCCCACCGCCTCGGAGAAAAAGGCGAATCGCTTGACCACCACCAGGGTGCCCAGCCCGCCAAGCACCGGGCCGATCATCAGGCCGGCGAGCAGGGCGTTGACCACGAATCCGTAGGCCAGGGCTTCGGGCAGATAGCCGGCATTGGCCCATCCCTGGATGAGCAGGCGCATTGCTTCGAAGTTCATCAGGCCAGGCTCTCGCTGCGCGGGTGGATGGAAAACAGCCCTAGCAGGCGTTCGGGGGTCAGTGCCTGGGCAGGCGGGGCATCGAACAGCACCTTGCGGCTCAGGCCGGTGACCCGGTCAGCCAGGCGCAGCACCGCTTCGAGGTCGTGCTCGATCCACAGCACCGTGGTGCCGGCCTGGCGCCAGGCGAGCAGCAACTGCTCGAACACCTGGGCCCCGGCCTCGTCCAGCGCCGACATCGGTTCATCGAGTACCAGCAGCTGCGGCGCCGGGATCAGGCCCTGGGCCAGCAGCACCCGCTGGCGCTCGCCACCTGACAGCGCACCCATGCGCCGCTTGCGCTTGTCGAGCATGCCGACCCGCGCCAGTGCCGCATCGATGTCCGGGAGGACGCGCCGGGAAAGGCCCAGGAATGCCGGGCGCTTCTGGCACATGGCAGCCATGAAGTCGTCCACGGTCATCGGCAGGCCCCGGTCGAACTCCAGGGCCTGGGGGACATAGCCGATCACCTGGCCGTCACCCGGCCAGTGCAGGGTCAACTGGCCCTGGTGCGGCATCTGCCCGAGCAAAGTCTTGATCAATGAGCTCTTGCCTCCACCATTGGGCCCGACAATGGCATGCACGCTGCCCGAGGCGACAGCGAACGTAACTTGCTCGAGGATGCGCGTACGTCCCAGGGTCAGGTCGATGCCCGCGAAATCGATGCGCGGCCCGCAGGCTGCGGCAAGATTGGCGGCAGCGGTCATGCTCGCGTCTCCTGGATGGCCTTTACCACGGTGTCGAGGTTGCGCTTCATCTCCACTTCGTATTTTTCCTTGGTGTATTCGCCGTAGGAAATATGTGTCAGTGGATAGATCTTCACGCCTGACTCGCGCTGGATGGTGTCGACATAGGCGGAGGGAAAGTCCATCTCCGAGAAGATCACCTTCACATCCAGCGCCTTGAGCTGGTCGATGGTCTTCTTCAACTGCGCGGGACTGGGCTCGATGCCGTGCGCCGGTTCCACCACCGCGGTGACTTCCAGGCCGAACTCGCGCACCAGATAGTCATAGGCGGCATGGATGGTCGCGACACGGAACTCGGCGCCCGGTGCTTCTGTGACCTTGGCCAGCGCTTCGGCGCGCAAGCTGCGCAGACGCTTGGCGTAGGCGCGTGCGTTCTGTGTGTAGTAGCGGGCGTTGTCCGGGTCGAGCTTGCCCAGTTCGCGGGCAATGTTGTTGATCTGGGCGATGCTGGCGCTGATCGACAGGAACGTGTGCGGGTTGACCACCTTGCCGGCGCCGCGGGCGGCGATGCCGGTGGCCGCCAGCAAGGGCACATTGGCGTTGGACTCGATGGTCTTGATGTCGGGTTTTTCGCTGGCCGCGATCATGCGGTCGGCAAAGTCGTCATGGCCGACACCATTGAGCACGATCACATCCAGCGTGCCGATACGCTTGATGTCTTCGGCGCGCGGTTCGTAGGCATGCGGGTTGAAGCCAGCGGGAATCAGCGGCACCACTTCGGCCTTGTCGCCGACGATGTTGCTCACGTAGCTGTAATAGGGGTGCAGGGTGATGCCGATGCGCAGCGGCTTGCCCCCGTCGGCCAGGGCCAGGGCGGGCAGGGCGCACGCGACGAACAGGCTGAGAACACGACGGGCGAGGGTGGAGCGAAGCATGGTGCGTCCTTGTATCAGTGACGGTGTTGGCGGGTGACCCCGGCGTCATAGTGGCTGGCGATCTGTTGCCAGCCGGCGGCTATCAGCGCGTCGGCGGCCAGGGCGGTGGGCTCGCGGCCTGTGTCTCCACGGCGCAGCCAGACATCGGCCTGGCCGTCGCTCGCTTGCGGCACGATCAGCAGGAAACTGCCGGCCACCTGGCTGTCGCCGCTCTGGCCCAGATAGGCGCCGAGGTCCAGCCACTGCCATCGATGGCCGCCACGGCTGGCGCTGCTGGCGTCTACCACGAAGGGCGGGAAGCCTTCGTCGGCCAGGGTCTGGACGGTTGGGGCCGTGGCGTTTTCCTCGCGCAGCAGCTGGATCTCGTCGAAGGCCACGCGCAGGTCGGTGTAGATGCCCTGCTCGGCGGCGTTGAGATCGCGGCGGGCATCGAGCTGGTGGGTGGCGATAGTCACTTCGTCGACCCGCTCGCCACGCAGCCAGACCACCGTGGCGGCCAGCAGCACGATCAACAGGCTGGCCAGCAGCACATGGAAGGTCTCATGCCCGGCACCGGCCGGGCGTACCACCTGGGCACGGCTCATGGCTCACCGATGTCGGCATGGTCCACTTCGACCACATGGCCCGGGCCTGCATCGAACAGCACGTAGAACTCACTGTCCGGGCGCTTGAAGGTCATGCTCGAGTCATCCCCCAGCTTGCCCGGTACCAGGACCTGTTCGTCGTAGCCGATCACATCGAGCGTCACCCCCGCGGCACCGCTGCCGTCGGAGAAGCCGCCCGTGCACTTGACCTGGTCAGTCCCGATCGCCTCGCATTGGCACATCGGGTTGTGGGCCCATGCCGAGCCTGCGGCCAACAGCAGCAGGGGCAGGGTCAACTTGCGCAGGACGTGTTTCATTTCTTGCCTCCTTGGGCGTCGAGCCAGGCAACGGTTGCCGGCGAAGCCTTGGCCAGTGGGACCGAGGCCTGGTGCAGGCTGCCGTCCCAGCCCTCGATGGTGATCCAGATATCGGCGTCTTGCCGGGTGCGCGGCGGCACGGGCAACGAGGTGACCATGCGATAGGGAGTGCCGAAGAAGATGGTCCCTGCAGCGCGCAGGCTGCGCGGCTTGCCGATGCGCAGGTAGATGGCCTTGACGCCGGTGCCGCAGGTCTTGCAGAGGGCGGCGTTAAAGATCTTGAAGTAGCCTGCCGGGCCATCGGCGAGCGGCGCCTGGTCATGCAGTTCGGCCAGGTCCAGGCTCCAGGGGCCGACCTGGATGTCGCTCACCACATTGGCGCCCAGGCCTGCCTCGCCCCGGAACATCCGCGCATCCGCGAAATACTTGGGCATGAACCCGAGCGGCACGAGCAGCAGCAGGATGTTGATGTGGAACCGCCATTTGAGCCAGAACTGCCTGAGTGGACTGGCGGGCTGGACATGGGCCTGGCTCATGGCTGGACCTCCGTGGCAGGTTCGGGGTGGCGTCGACGTGGCTGGCGTTCGCTGCGCTTGAGCGCAGCAGCAGTGGCCTGGGCGGTGCGCTTGGTCCAGATGAGCAGGCCGCTGAGCACCATCAGGGTCAGGATCAGGCCGAAGAGGGCCCAGACAAGCTTGATCGCCAGGCCGCCGAAGTCACCGGTATGCAGCGGGCGCATGGACTCGGTGACGAACTCCAGGGTCGAGCGGTCCCCCAGCAGGAACTGGCTGTCGACCTTGCTGGTGTAGGGATTGACGCTGGCACTCTGGAACATCAGCGGGTACCAGCCTCGACCGCTCAGGCTGACATGGCTGTAGGCGGTGGCCGGCATGAAGATGAAGCTCACGTCCAGGCCTTGTATCTGGTTCTGTGCGAGGTTCACCGCCTGGTCCAGGTCGATGCGCGGTGCCGGCGAGCCGTCGGCGCTCTGCGGCACTTGCTCGCGGGCGATCACCGGTACCACGGGCTCGGTGGAAATGGTGATGTGGTTGTCGGCCAGGATCGCCTGGGTCAGGAACCACAAACCAGTGATCGAGATGACCGCGATGAACCAGATCGACCAGACCCCGGCCAGGCGGTGCACGTCGCCCCAGAAGATCCGTGGGCCATGGCCCAGGCGCACGGGCTTGAAGAAGCCTCTCCAGAATTTCTTGTAGACCACCAGGCCCGTGACCAGCGAAGCCAGCATCGGCAGGCCGAGCATCGACACCAGGTACCAGCCCCAGCTGTAGCCATTGGTGAACGGCACCAGCCACCAGCCGTGGAGGGCGCGGGTAAAGGCTTCGAAGTTGAAGTCCGGGACCTGGCCCTGGATCGCGCCCGTGTAGGGGTTGACGTACAGCGTGGGCGAGGTGCCATCGGGACGGGTGACGGCAACGTTCAAGGCGAAGTGCGAACCGTCCGGCTGGTTCATGAACCGTACCGCCACGTCGGGTTCTGCCTTGTGCACGGCGTCGAGTATCTGCTGGTAGCTCAGGCGCTCGGCATGATCGCTGGGCTTGGTCGCCCGCACGTCTGGATTGGCCAGCCAGACGATCTCCTGGCTGACTACCGCCAGCATGCCGGTGAAGCAGACGATCAGGACAAAGAACCAGATCGGCAGGGCGAGCCAGCTGTGGACCAGGAACCATAACCTGGATTTGGACTTTTTAGTTGGGTGGGCCATGGGGCTGTCTTGAGTGGAAAAATTGAGGCCGAGTGCAGGCCCGGCCTGGAGGGTGCACTAGTAAAGACGAATGAGAATGAAAATACTGCCATTTAAAATGAAAGCAAATGTTTCATAAAAGACAAACCCGACCTGCGCCGGGTAGGCAGAGGTCGGGTTTGCAATGAGATGACGGGTCGTCGGCCGGCTGGCGCCAGTGTCGTCACCCAGCCTGGCGGGGATCTGCGGCGTCAGTCGGCGGCCAGGTCACGAGTACGCCGCTCGGCCTTGTACTGCATGGCCACCGCCGGCGCCGGCTTGGCGCTGCCGGTTTCCAGCCACTGGCGCATGCGGGAGGCGTCGGCGAAGTGAGTGTACTTGCCAAAGGCGTCGAGAATCACCATGGCGACCGGGCGATTGTCCATCCGGGTCAGCAAGACCAGGCAATGGCCTGCCTCGTTGGTGAAGCCGGTCTTGGTCAGCTTGATGTCCCAGTTGCTCTTGTTCACCAGATGGTCGGTGTTGCGAAAGCCCAGGGTGTAGTTGGGCTTGCTGAAGGCCACGGTTTTTTCGCGGGTGGTGCTCAACTGGCTGAGCATGGGGTAGTTGCGTGCCGCCAGCAGCAACCTGGCCAGGTCGCGGGCGGTGGAAACGTTCAGCGTCGACAGGCCGGTCGGCTCGACATATCGGGTGTGCCTCATGCCCAGGCTGCGCGCCTTGGCGTTCATCGCCTTGATGAACGCGCCGTAACCGCCGGGATAGTGGTTAGCCAGGCTGTTGGCGGCGCGGTTTTCCGAAGACATCAGGGTGATCAGCAAGGTCTCGCGGCGATTGAGCTGGCTGCCCAGGCGCACCCTGGAATACACGCCCTTCATCTCCGGGTTGCCGGCGATTGTCATGGTCAGCATCTCGTCCATGGGCAGCTTGGCATCGAGCACCACCATCGCGGTCATCAGCTTGGTCACCGAAGCGATAGGCACCACTCGGTCAGCATGGCTGGCATAGAGTTCCTTGTTGGTGCCCAGGTCGATGAGCAGGGCACTACCGGAGGCAAGGTGCAACTTGGAGGGGT
>JAQZAY010000169.1 GCA_029239415.1 Pseudomonas sp.
AGTTTTTTAAACTACAAAAAATCCTTTTAATTCAATAAGTTAGTCAACATACAGATAACGTCCTAGGACGTATCCTGCACGATGGCCGCTGGCAGGTCGTGCGATTTGCATGATCACCCTTCGACCTTGGTCGCCACCTTGAGCAGATCAGCGTCCACACCGCGTACCCCAATGATCTGCCGGGCCACTTCACTGGCAATCGATTTCTGCTCGGCACTGACTACTTCGCCCGACAGACGAACCAGGCCATCCTGGCTCGTGACCTTGATGTTCAGTCCATCGAGATTGCGGCTGAAGCGATAGCTGGCCTGGATCTTGTCGATGATCCAGCTATCACCAGGCTGCGGGCCTTTCGGCGCGTCCACGGGGGTCTCGCGGGCCTTGGCCATCGCGGCGGTGTCCATGCTGACCAGGTTGTTGACCAGGTAGACCCCTTCGGTAGAGCGTGCCAACACCCCTGCCAATTCCTTGGCCTCGGGACTTGCCACCTTGCCGCGCAGTGTCACGACGCCTTCGCGGCTCTCGACTTCAATCGGCGCTTCGTGGGTAACACGACTCCACAGCAAGCGCGAGCGGATGACCGCACCGAGCGTGGCGTCCTCCAGGCGCTGGGCATAGGCGCGCAGCTCCAGTGGCTGTTCCACCAGTTGTGGATTTACTCGCAGCTGGTTGTCGACCTGCTCTACACCTTTGGTAGCCAGCGCCACGCGCTCGGCCAGGTCACGTTCGACTGGGTTTTCCACCTCACCGCTCAACCGCGCGGTGTTGTCGTTGACCTGAACTTCGATGCGGTATGCATCGAGTACGCGGTTGAGCGTCAAGGCCGTCTGCAATGCGCCTTCGCGCCGTGCATCCTGCATACCGTCGGCGCTGGCCAACGGCATCATCAGCAGTTGGCCGAGCACCACAGCGGCACTGAGCACGGCCAAGTGACGTGGGATGGACATAAGAGACCTCCGTAGCGTTTAAAACCTGTAATCCTCGCAACACACATGCCAAATGCGGCGGTGCAAGAATTTCAATGTTTTTCAATGAGTTAGCTTAAGACTGATCAAGCGGCTAGCATGCAATCAAGAAAATCAATCAGAATTGACCATGCAACTTGCCCGATTTTTCCGACACTAACCAAGATCTATCCCAAAGGAGCGTAGGAAATGGAATCAGCCCAGGACAACAAAGGCCGTATTCTGTTGGTGGATGACGAGTCCGCCATTCTGCGGACCTTTCGTTATTGCCTGGAGGACGAGGGCTACAGCGTGGCGACCGCCAACAGCGCGGCACAGGCCGAAACACTGCTGCAGCGCCAGGTCTTCGACCTGTGTTTCCTCGACCTTCGCCTGGGCGAGGACAACGGCCTGGATGTACTGGCGCAGATGCGTATCCAGGCTCCCTGGATGCGTGTGGTCATCGTCACCGCGCACTCGGCGATCGACACAGCCGTGGACGCTATCCAGGCCGGCGCCGCCGACTACCTGGTAAAACCGTGCAGCCCTGATCAATTGCGCCTGGCCACGGCCAAGCAGCTGGAGGTGCGCCAACTGTCTGCGCGACTGGAAGCCCTCGAGGGTGAAGTGCGCAAGCCTAAGGATGGCCTGGACTCGCACAGCCCGGCCATGATGGCGGTACTCGAGACTGCGCGGCAGGTGGCCACTACCGACGCCAACATTCTCATCCTGGGCGAATCGGGCACCGGCAAGGGCGAACTGGCCCGCGCCATCCACGGCTGGAGCAAGCGCGCGCGCAAGTCGTGCGTGACCATCAACTGCCCGTCGCTGACCGCGGAGCTGATGGAGAGCGAACTGTTCGGCCATAGCCGCGGCGCATTCACCGGCGCCAGCGAAAGTACCCTGGGAAGGGTCAACCAGGCCGATGGCGGTACGTTGTTCCTCGATGAGATCGGCGACTTCCCGCTGACCCTGCAGCCCAAATTGCTACGTTTTATCCAGGACAAGGAATACGAGCGGGTCGGCGACCCGGTCACGCGCCGGGCCGATGTGCGCATCCTGGCCGCCACCAACCTCAATCTCGAGGACATGGTTCGCGAAGGGCGTTTCCGAGAGGACCTGCTCTATCGCCTGAACGTGATCACCCTGCATCTGCCGCCGCTGCGCGAGCGCAGCGAAGACATCCTGACGTTGGCCGAGCGTTTTCTTGCGCGCTTCGTGAAGGAATATTCTCGACCCGCCCGGGGCTTCAGTGACGAGGCCCGTGCCGCGCTGCTCAACTACCGCTGGCCGGGCAATATCCGCGAACTGCGCAACGTGATCGAGCGGGCCAGCATCATCTGTGCGCAGGAGCGGGTGGAAATCACGCACCTGGGCATGGGCGAACAACCCACCGGCAATGCACCGCGCGTGGGCGCGGCCCTGAGCCTGGACGAGCTTGAACGAGCACACATTGGCGCGGTACTGGCCACCAGCGACACCCTCGACCAGGCCGCCAGGACGCTCGGGATCGATGCGTCCACGCTCTACCGCAAACGCAAGCAGTACAACCTGTGAAGTGGGCGATGAAGCTGCGCACGCGGCTTTTTCTTAGCATCTCGGCGCTGATTACCGTGGCCTTGCTGGGGCTGCTGATCGGCCTGGTCAGTGTGCTGCAGATGGCGACCTCGCAGCAGACCCTGGTGCGTGATACCACCCATGTTCTCGAAGTGGGCCTGAAGCTGCGGCAGAACCTTGGCGAACAATTGACTCTTATCCTCAATGACACGCCTGAACCGAAAAGTATCGAGGCCTTGCAGAGCGGTTTCCAGCAACTGCTGGACCAGGGACTGGAAGAGGGCGGCGAGCGCACGGGCCTGAGCAAGACTCGCAGCAATTACCAAGCCTACCTGCAGGCTTATCGCAATACACAGTTTCCTGCCAACAGCATGGGGGTCGACGAGCCATTGGGCGCTGCCTTCAACCAGGTACGCACCGACCTGATCGAATCGCACAAGCAGGCCTTGGAGCACATCAGCCGCAGCGAGGAACAGGCCCGCGACCGCGCCCTGCTGATCGGTGGCATGCTCGGCCTGATGGGCCTGGCCGTGCTGACCCTGGGTTTCATCACCGCCCACAACATCGCTCGCCGCTTCGGCCAGCCGATCGAAGCGTTGGCCCAGGCCGCCGACCAGGTCGGCCAAGGCAACTTCGAAGTGACCCTGCCGGTGACCCAGGCTACCGAGCTGAACCAGCTGACTCGCCGCTTCGGCCTGATGGCGCAGGCACTGCGCAAGCACCAGGCCACCAATATCGACGAACTGCTGGCGGGCCAGCAGCGTCTGCAGGCGGTGCTCGACAGCATCGACGACGGCTTGCTCATCATCGATCGGCAAGGCCGCCTCGAGCACCTCAACCCGGTCGCCCAACGTCAACTGGGCTGGGATGACAGCCGCTTGGGCAGCGGCCTGGGCGATGCCTTGCAGCGGCCCGAGCTGGACGAGCAACTGCGCCAGGTATTGCGCGGCGGGACCCTCGACCGGCTGCCTGAGGACCTGTGCATCGAGGTCGAGGATGAGTCGCGCCTGCTGACCTACAGCCTGACCCCGGTCAGCCACCCCCAGGGGCCGATCCTTGGCGCGGTGATGGTGCTGCACGATGTCACAGAGCAACGCGCCTTCGAACGGGTGCGCAGCGAGTTCGTGCTGCGTGCCTCTCATGAGCTGCGCACGCCGGTCACCGGCATGCACATGGCGTTCGGCCTGCTCAGCGAGCGGGTGAAGTTTGGGGCCGATACCCGCGAGCGGGACCTGTTCGAAACCATCGGCGAGGAGATGCAGCGGCTCACCCAGCTGATCAACGACCTGCTGAACTTCTCGCGCTACCAGAGCGGGCTGCAGAAGCTCGAGCTGTCGCCCTGTGTCATCGACGAGCTGCTCGACCGGGCCAGGTTGCGCTTTGCCGATCAGGCCGCCGGCAAACAGATCGAGCTGGTCAACGAACTGGAGCAGCCCTTGCCGCGTATCCAGGCAGACATGGCGCAGCTCGACCGCGTGCTGGACAACCTCCTGCACAACGCCATCCGCCATACCGCCAACGGTGGACGCATCCGCCTGCACGCCCGGCGTCATGCCGAGCGGGTCATCATCAGCGTCGAAGACAACGGCGAAGGCATCGCCTATGGCCAGCAGGGACGCATCTTCGAGCCGTTCGTCCAGGTCGGGCGCAAGAAGGGCGGGGCCGGACTGGGCCTGGCGCTGTGCAAGGAGATCGTGCAGTTGCATGGAGGGCGCATGGGCGTGTTTTCGCGTCCTGGCCAGGGCACCCAGTTCTACATGGCGCTACCGGCCTGAGGAGCTTCAGGCCTCGTCGTCGAATCGCCGGGGCCCGATGCGCCGGCCGCGGGTGATCAACTCGCAGAATTGCCGCGCGCTCAGCGGATGGGCGAACAGCCAGCCCTGGCCGTAATTGACGCCCTCGCTGTTGAGCAACTCGGCCTGGTCTTCGTATTCGATACCTTCGGCGATCACCCGCAACTGCAGGGCATGCGCCATCCGGATGATATGCGGCGCCACGCCACTGCTGGCGGCGTCATGGCCGAGGGCATCGATGAACGCCTTGTCGATCTTCAGGCAATCCACCGGCAAGGTCTGCAGGTACGCAAGGCTGCAATAGCCGGTGCCGAAGTCGTCGATCAATACCTGATGTCCTACCGAGCGCAGCGCCTGCAGGTTGTCGCGTGCCACCACCACATCGATCAGCCCGCGTTCGGTTACCTCGAAGGCGATCTGGCTGGCGCAGACATGGTGGATGGCCAGCAACCTTGCGGCCACCATGCCGATGCGCGGGACCATCACATCGCACGCCGCGAGGTTGACCGAGATATACAGGTGGCGGTTGCTGCGCAGCAGCTGGCCGAGCTGTTCGAGCAGCCGTTGCAGTACGAAATCGGTGATCTCGCGGATCTGCCCGGTGTTCTCGGCCAGCGGAATGAACAGCTCCGGACTGGTCAGGGTTCCATCGTGCCGGCGCCAGCGGACCAATGCTTCGGCGCCTACACAGCGCCGGCTCTCGAGCTCGAAGATCGGCTGGTAGAGCACCTGCAGTTCACCACGACGCAAGGCGCCCTGCAGCTCGGCGCTCATCGAGTGCCGCTGGCGGATCAGCTGCAGCACCAGCCAGCCGATGCAGCTGGCCAGCACCAGGCTGCCGGGGAACATCAGCCACAGCATGCCGTGCATCTTCAAGGGCAGGCTGGCACGCGGGACGCTCATTACCAGCTGGTAGTCCGGCGACTTGGTCGGCATGCGATAGACAAGCCTGTCGGGAGTCTCCAGCAGCGCCTTGTCCGAGGACAGCCACTGGGCCTGGGGTGGCCAGGGCTGGGAAGGCCCCAGCACCGGGATCGCTCGCTCCCCCCGGTCGAGTACCACCAGCAGGCTCCCACCCGGGGGCAGGTCGACCACATCGGCCAGGTGCCCGCGCGATGTCGAGACCCTGAACCGACCGCGGCCAAGCATCAGCGCGGCCAGGTTGTCGTCGGGTTCGGTAGTGGTGTTGAGCCAGTAGCTATAGGTGGGGCCCTGGATGTCGGGGGCGCGCAAGGGACGGACGAGGTGCTCGCCCACGCGGTTCGAGCAGGCGACATTGCCCTCTACATACGCTGCCTCGTAGATGAACCGAGAACTCAGGCCAACCTGCTGCAGGGCCGACAGCATGTAGGCGTCGCAACCACGCAAAGGTTGCCCCTGGAGCTGGTCGACGCCTTCGCGCAGCTGACCGAATACCTGCTCGAGGCGCTCCAGGAAACGCTCGCCCCGGGCGTTCATCCGTTCGCTTTCGCTCACCTGCGCCTGGTGCACGACCACCCCGACACTCGCGAACAGCAGCAGCCCGGCGCTGGCCAAGGCCGCAAGGAAGGCCAGCAGCCAGGGCCTGTAGAACACATGGCGCAGAGCGGCGAGAGTGGGTGACATCTGCAAGCATCCAGTTGAGTACCTTGAGGTATAGCAACTGGTGCGCAAAATAGCGTCGCCGTTGAGCGGTGCCTAGGCTTGCTGCTGGGCGATACCTAGCGCTTGCTGTTGAGCACCTGGAGCAGGGCCGCGGTCTGGGCATCCGGCGTGCCATCGAAACGCTGCGGGCGGAAGCGCATCTGGAAGGCTGTCAGGACCTGCCGGGTACTGGCGTCCAGTTCACCGGTCTGCTCGATGGCATAGCCAAAGCGGGCCAGTTGTTGCTGGTACCACAGGATGCTGGGAGGACTCACGCTCAAGCGCGCCTGCTGCTGTGCTACCGCACGGGCATCGGGCCAGACGCCAAGGCCGGCATCGGCCAGCCGCTTCCAGGGGAACAGGGGACCGGGATCGAGCTTGCGTCCCGGCGCGATGTCGCTATGCCCGATGATGTAGCGCGGGTTGATGCCATTGCGCTGGACGATATCCTTGAGCAAGGCGATCAGCGCCTGCACCTGGTCTTCGCTGTAGGGGTACCAGCGCCGGCCGGCAGGCGTGTCGGTGAAACCCGGGTTGACGATCTCGATGCCGATGGAACTGGAATTGAGCCAGGTCCGGCCGTCCCATTGGCTGTCTCCGGCATGCCAGGCGCGGCGGCTTTCGTCCACCAGCTGATAGACCTTGGCCGGGCCATCGCCGATGAGGTAGTGACTGCTGACCTCGCCATGGGTAAGCAGCGCCAGAGAGCGTTCAAGCGAAGCGTTGGTGTAGTGCAGCACCACGAACTGGATGCGGTTGTCGTGGTTGGCCGAGGGATGGCTGCGGTCGATGCGCAGGCCGGTCGAACAGCCGGCCAGCATCAGTAGCAGGAAAGCGGTGAAGAAAGACTTCATGGTGAAACCATTCGGGGAAAGTCAGGAATGCGACAGCATACCCTGTCACTCACCCCTGCTCGACCCGATTGCGCCCTAGATCCTTTGCACGATATAACGCCTGATCCGCACGCTTGAGCACCAGGTCGCTGCGCTCGCCGCTGCGAAACGCGCTGAGCCCGCTGGACAGGGTGATGACCACCCGCTTGCCCTTGAAGTGGAAGGGACAAGCCTCGACCGCAGCACGCAGTTTTTCCACCAGTTGCATACCGACGGCCGGGGGCGTCTGCGGCAAGAGCAGCACGAACTCCTCGCCGCCAAAGCGAGCGATGACATCGCGGTCGCGCAGGTGCTTGCGCAGCACGTTGGCGACGATCTTGAGCACCTTGTCGCCGGCCAGGTGGCCATAGCCGTCGTTGATGTGCTTGAAGTGATCAAGGTCGAGAATGGCCATCAGCAGATGGCCGCCTTTGTCCTGCCAGGCCTGCATCTGCTGCTCGACCTGCTCGGTCCAGCACGCTCGGTTGGGCAGGCCGGTCAATGGATCGATCAGCGCTTTCTGCCGCTGTTCTTCAAGGTGCTCGCGATAGCCCATCGCCTCCTGTTCCATGTCCGCCACCCGTTCGCCCAGGCCACGCAGGCGCTCGGCCAGGTCCTGTTCGCGCTGGTCGCGCTTGTGCCTGTGCTCATCCATGGTGACCAGCAAGCCCTCGAGGCGGTTGTCCAGCACCTGCCGGAGGCCGGCAAGATCGGCGGCGCCTTGCACGCTGTGCTGCAGGCCATCGACCTGCTCGCGCAGCTCGCTGTCCAGGTCACGCGCGGCACAGGTGTTGTCGGCATGCCCGGCGCTGGCTTGCTGCAGGTGGCTCTGGAACGATTCCAGGCGCTCGTTGAGCTGCTGCAGGTAGGCTTCGAATTCGTGCTGGCCGCTGTCGTTGATGGCAAGCATCAGCACCGCCAGGTCGTCGAGCACCGGGATCAGTTCGTACCAGTTGAGCCCGAGCACCACGCGTTCGCGCATGGCCTGTGCCTGGGCCTTGTGGCGCTCGGGCAGATCCAGCTGGTCGAGCAGGCCCACCAGGGTCTGCTCGATGTGCGTGGCCACAGAACTGTAGGAAGGCTCGCGGGCATCGGGGAGGGCATAAGGGCCGTCCTCGAAAGCCAGGGAAGTAGA
>JAQZAY010000170.1 GCA_029239415.1 Pseudomonas sp.
GGGTGACGCTGGATACGCCCGCCCCGCCGTGCTCGCGGGGTACGCTGATGCCGCCCAGGCCCGAGCGCGAGAAAACCGCCAGCTCGGCATGCGGCAATTGCCGCTCGCGATCGCGCAGGATACTGTCGCGGCGCAGGTGGTCGGCGACCTGCTCGGCAATCGCCAAGGCGTGGGCGTCATCGTGAATGACCGCCGCCCGGTCGTGGTGGTTGGACGTGTTCATGTAGGGCTCCATCGCGGGCTGGCCCGCCTGCGGTATCGGGTCAGATCCAGGAATGGCGGGCGGGACGCTTGCCATTGAGGTGATAGGCGCCAACGGCGTGGTACTTCCAGCGCACCGGGTCGTGCAAGGTGTGGACCCGGGCATTGCGCCAGTGCCGGTCGAGGTTGAACTCGGCGAGCGTGGCGCGGCTGCCAGAAAGCTCGAACAGCTTTTCGCTAGCCTGCAGGGCGATCTCGGTGGTGAGCGCCTTGGCCTCGGCCACGGCGATCGAGGCGCGCGCGGCGGTGTCGTCGTCGATCGTGGTCGCACTGACCTCGTCGAGCACCCGCGCCGCGCGTTCGAGCAACGCCTGGGCGGCATGCAGCTCAAGCTTCAGGCGGCCGATATCGGCAATCACGTAGGGATCGTCGCTGGCGCGTTCGACATTGGCCTCGATCCACGGGCGGGCCTTTTCACGAATGAAGGCGATGCTGTCCTCGATGGCGGCCTCGGCGATACCGGCGTCGATGGCGGCCTGGATCAGTTGCGAAGCCGCGCCCTGGATATTGGGCAAGTCTCCCTGGCGCCAGTTGTCGATCACCAGCCCGGCTTCCACCGGCACCTGGTCGAGCAGCACCGTGCCGCTGGCTGTGGTGCGCTGGCCAAAGCCAGACCAGTCATCGACGATCCGCAGGCCAGGACTGCCCCGGCGCACGAAGGCCAGGCGCTGGCGACCCTGGTCATCGAGTGCCTTGACCGCCACCCAGTGGGCGAACAGCGCGCCGGTGGAGTAGAACTTCTGGCCGCTGACCCGATACTGCTCGCCGTCGCGAGTGATCCGCGCCTTGAGCGTGAGCGTGTCCTTGGTGCCGCGCTCGGGACCGGCATTGCCGATGCGCCAGCCCTCGAGCACCGAGCCGAACAACGCGGCCTTCTGCGACTCGCTGGCGGTAAGGCGCAGCAGCTGCAGGATGCCGAACTGGTTTTGCGGAATCTGTCCCAGCGCAGGATCAGCGCCGCTGATCAGGCGGAAGACTTCGGCGATGGTGACGAAGGAAACGTCGGGGCCGCCGTACTGGCGCGGGATGCTGATGCTGCCCAGCCCGCTGCGGGTGAACTGCTCGACCTCGGCCCAAGGCAGCTTGCGCTGCTGGTCGCGACGCGAAGCCTGCTGGCGGGCGATGTCGGCCAGCTCGCGTGCGGCGTGCAAGGCCTCGGCGTCATTGCGCAGGACCTTGGCCGGGAGCAGTAGCGGGGGGTTGTCCAGATCGCTGGAAAGATTGTCTTGTGCCAGGCTGGACATCAGTACTGCTCCTTGGCTGTACTCAATGCCCCGGCTGAGGTGATTGTGTTCCTGAACATACCTGACCTCACGTGATTGGAACGTCGCCTTCAGCTGATGGGCGACAGACATTCGCTGGTCCGGTGGTCCGGTATATATACCCTAATAGCTTATAAAAACTAAATGAACTAACATTTAGGAATAACAATAGAAGAGCGTGAAGGCCTCGACCTGTATCGCCCAGGCCAGGGCGGGCGCGCGACTGCGAGGTTCAGGAAGCAGAGGTATCGAGGAACTTGCTGAGGAACTGCCGGGTGCGTTCTTCCCGTGGATTGGCGAACAGCGACCTGGCATCGCCTTGCTCGACGATCACCCCCTTGTCGAAGAAGATCACCCGGTTGGCCACATCGCGGGCGAAGCTCATTTCGTGGGTGACGATGATCATCGTGCGGTTCTCCTGGGCCAGGCCACGGATGGTCGCCAGCACCTCGCCCACCAGCTCCGGGTCGAGCGCGGAGGTGGGCTCGTCGAAGAGGAGCACCTCAGGCTCCATGGCCAGGGCACGGGCGATGGCCACGCGTTGCTGCTGGCCGCCCGAGAGCCGCCGCGGATAGGCATCCTCCTTGCCCGCCAGGCCGACCTTGGCCAGCAGCTTGCGGCCCAGGGCCAGCGCCTGGTCGCGTGGGGTCTTCTTCACGATCACCGGCCCTTCGATGACGTTCTCGAGGGCGGTGCGGTGGGGAAACAGGTTGAAGTTCTGGAACACGAAGCCCACGTGCTGGCGCAGCCGGCGAATCGCCCCTTGCTGGCTGGCCAGGGGCCGGTCGCCGTCGATGCTGATCTCGCCCACGCGGATCTTTCCGCCGCTGGGCGTCTCCAGCAGGTTCAGGCAACGCAGGAAGGTGGTCTTGCCCGAGCCGCTGGGCCCGATGATGGCGATCACCTCGCCGGCCTCGACACGCAGGTCGATGCCGGCGAGCACGGTCTGGCCGTTGAACTGCTTGCTCAGGCGCTCTACGACGATCATGGGCTATTGCTCCAGGTCATGCCGGTTGACCCGCGCTTCCAGGCGGTTCTGCAGGTGCGCGAGCAGGCTCGCCAGGATCCAGTAGATCAGCGCGGCCGCCAGGTACATGGTGAAGACTTCGAAGGTGCGGGCGGTGATCAGCTGGGCCTGGCGGAACAGCTCGGGCACCTGGATGGTGGCGGCCAGGGCGGTGTCCTTGACCAGCGAGATGAAGCTGTTGCCCAGTGGCGGCAGGGCGGTGCGCGCGGCTTGCGGCAGGATTGCCCGGCGCATCGCCTGGCCGCGGGTCATGCCGATGCTGGCGGCGGCTTCCCATTGGCCACGGTCGATCGAGCCGATGGCGGCGCGCAGGATCTCGCAGGTATAGGCGGCCATGTTCAGCGAGAAGCCGATCAGCGCTGCCGGCAACGGGTCGAGCTCGAGGCCGATCTGCGGCAGGCCGTAGTAGATGACGAACAGCTGCACCAGCAACGGCGTGCCGCGAAAGAACGACACGTAGACCCGTGCCAGCCAGTTGATCGGCCAGAAGCGCGACAGGCGCATCAACGCCAGGCCAAAGCCCATGAGCAGGCCGAAGAACATGCCGCCGACGCTGAGCACTACCGTGAAATACGCGCCCTTGAGCAGAAAGGGCGCAGAATCGATGGCCAGTTGCAGGCTCTCTGCGATCATTGAGTCACGTCGGCGCCAAAGTACTTGGTCGAGAGCTTGGCCAGGGTGCCATCGGCGCGCAGCTTGTCCAGTGCCTTGTCGATGGCGTCGAGCAGTTCAGGCTCGCCCTTGCGCAGGGCGATGCCCGAGTCCAGCCGCGAGAACGCCTCGCCCGCCACGGCGGTGTCCTTGGCCTTCTGCGCGTATTCCAGTGCTGCCAGGCGGTCGATCAGGATGGCGTCGATACGGCCCACGCGCAGGTCCTGGAACTTGGCCGGGTCGTCGTTGTAGGTGCGCACATCGGCCTTGGGGACCTCCTGCTTGACCCATTGCTCGTAGTTGGTGCCCAGGCCGACGCCGACTTTCTTGCCGGCCAGGTCAGCGGCGCCCTTGATGTTCAGCGACTCGAGGTTCTTCTTCAGCACCAGGGCCTGGATGCCGGACACGGTGTAGGGCTTCGAGAAAGCGTACTTGGCCTTGCGTTCCTCGGAGATGGTCACCTGGTTGACCACCACGTCCAGGCGCTTGGATTGCAGGGCGGCGAGAATGCCGTCCCACGGGGTGGGCTGCAGCTTGGCCTTGACCCCCAGTTCCTTGGCCAGTGCCTCGGCGAGCTCGACCTCGAAGCCTGCCAGCTTGCCGCTCTCGTCGACGAAGCTGAAGGGCGGGTAGGTGCCTTCCAGGCCGACGTTGATCACGCCTTTTTCCTGGATGGCCTTGAGCTGTTCGCCGGCGACCGCCTGGCCGAGCAACCCGCAGCCCAGGACTACGGCCAGGCTGGCAGTGAGAAGAGGTTTGGCGAAAATCGACATGGCAGGCCTCGCGCTTGGAGTGGAAATGACCGTTCAATTCCTTAGGGTAGGCGAGAAATCGCTACCTGACTTGTTCATTGCTTATACCTTGCTTAGCGCGCGATGGAATAAACCCAAGTGGTTCGCAGGTGTCGTATTTGCCGTAGAGTTGGTCGAAAAACCTATCCACGACTCGCCAGGCAGGAGATGACAACCGTGAGCCAATACCCAGCGTCCGCGCATTGGCAGTTGCAAGGCATCGTCGGCGGCCTGCGCGGCGCCCGCGAGCAATGGCGCACCCGCAATGGCCGCAGCAGCGGCGAGCAAGGTGGGCGCGAGCTGCCGTCACGCGAGGCCATGCGCAAGATCCTCGAGCAACTGTGCGGGGCCTTGTTTCCCATGCGCCTGGGGCCGGTTGACTTGCGCGAGGAAAGCGAGGATTTCTACGTCGGGCACACCCTGGACGCGGCGCTGACCGCCTTGCTCGCCCAAGCGCGCCTTGAGCTGCGCTATGCCGCCCGTCAAGGCGGGGACGGCGAGGTGGACGCCGATGCCCAGGCCCTGCGCGTGGTCCAGGGTTTTGCCAGCGCCTTGCCTGGCCTGCGCAGCCTGCTCGATACCGATGTGCTGGCCGCCTACCACGGCGATCCGGCCGCGCGCAGCGTCGATGAGGTGCTGTTGTGCTATCCGGGTATCCTGGCCGTGATCCACCACCGACTGGCGCACCACCTGTACAACGCCGGCCTGCCGCTGCTGGCGCGGATCAGCTCGGAGCTGGCCCATTCGGCCACCGGCATCGATATCCACCCCGGCGCGCAGATCGGCCCGAGCTTCTTCATCGACCATGGCACGGGCGTGGTAATCGGCGAGACAGCGATCATCGGCGAGCGGGTGCGGATCTACCAGGCTGTGACCCTGGGGGCCAAGCGCTTTCCGGCGGATGAATCCGGGCAACTGCAGAAGGGGCATCCGCGCCATCCGATCGTCGAAGACGACGTGGTCATCTATGCCGGCGCAACCATCCTGGGCCGCATCACCATCGGCAAGGGCTCGACCATCGGCGGCAATGTCTGGCTGACGCGCAGCGTACCGCCCGGCAGCAACCTGACCCAGGCGAACCTGCAGCACGACGATGGCACCCAGAAGTAGGCCCAGACCTGGAAGGCGCATGTCGGATTGATGCGGTCTCCGTGGGAGCTGGCGTCGAGCCCCGGCGAGCCCCGGACAAGCGCCTGCCGCCCGGCCCTTCGGTTCGCATTGCACCCGCCATTCATGTTTAACTTGAACGCTTGTTCAAGTTAAACGGTGGTTCGCTGCCGGTGTTCAACAGGAGGAAACCCTTTGTCGAACCCGTTCAATCCCAACCCTTCGTCCCTGTGCGAGGTGCACCTGAAATGAGTGCCCCGGACGCTGTCGTCGACGGCAAGATTCGCATGAACCCGCCCGTGTTCTATTTCGCGGCAAGCTTCATCCTGATATTCGGCATCATCGTCATCAGCAACCCGCAGGCCGCCGGTGACTGGCTGCTTGCCGCGCAGAACTGGGCGGCCAACACGGTCGGCTGGTACTACATGCTGGCCATGACCCTGTACCTGGTCTTCGTGGTGGTCACCGCCTTGTCGGGCTACGGCAAGATCAAGCTCGGTGCCGACCACGACGAACCCGAGTTCAGCTACCTGTCATGGGCCGGCATGCTGTTTGCCGCCGGCATCAGCATCACGCTGTTCTTCTTCTGTGTCTCCGAACCCCTCACCCACATGCTCCAGCCTCCCATCGGCGAGGCGGGTACCGAGGAGGCCGGGCGCCAGGCGATGCAACTGCTGTTCCTGCACTGGGGCCTGCATGGCTGGGGCGTGTTCGCCTTTGTCGGCATGGCGCTGGCCTACTTCGCCTATCGCCACAACCTGCCGCTGGCCTTGCGCTCGGCGCTCTACCCGTTGATCGGCAAGCGCATCAACGGCCCGATCGGCTATGCGGTGGACGGCTTCGGCATCATCGCCACGGTGTTCGGCCTGGGCGCCGACATGGGCTTTGGCGTGCTGCACCTCAATGCCGGGCTCGACTACCTGTTCGGCATCTCGCATTCCCAATGGGTGCAGCTGGCGCTGATCGTGCTGATGATGGGCGCGGCGGTGGCCGTGGCAGTCGCCGGGGTGGAGAAAGGGGTGCGGGTGATGTCCGACATCAACCTGTTCCTGGCCTGCGCGCTGCTGCTGTTCGTGCTGTTCGCCGGCCCCACCCAGCATCTGCTCAACACCCTGATCCAGAACCTCGGCGACTACCTGGGCGCCTTGCCGAGCAAGAGCTTCGATGTCTACGCCTACAATGACGCCAAGGGCTGGCTCGGTGGCTGGACGGTGTTCTACTGGGCCTGGTGGATTGCCTGGGCGCCGTTCGTGGGGCTGTTCATCGCGCGGATTTCCCGTGGGCGCACCATCCGCGAGTTCGTCTTCGGCGTGCTGCTGATCCCGCTGGGCTTCACCCTGGCGTGGATGTCGATCTTCGGCAACAGCGCACTGACCCAGGTGCTCGATCACGGCATGACCGCGCTCGGCCAATCGGCCCTGGAAAACCCGTCGATGACGCTCTACCTGCTGCTGGAGACCTACCCCTGGAGCAAGGCGGTGATCGCCATCACGGTGTTCATCAGCTTCGTGTTCTTTGTCACCTCGGCTGACTCCGGCACCGTGGTGCTGGCGACGCTGTCGGCACGTGGCGGCAACGCCGACGAAGACGGCCCCAACTGGTTGCGTATCTTCTGGGGCGCGATGACCGCGCTGATCACCAGCAGCCTGCTTTTCGCGGGCAGCATCGACTCGCTGAAGTCGGCGGTGGTGCTGACGTCGTTGCCGTTCTCGGTGATCTTGCTGGCCATGATGTGGGGCCTGCACAAGGCGTTCTACCTGGAGTCGCAGCGCCAGATCGCGCAGATGCACTCCCTGGCGCCGTTCGCCAATCCGCGACGCGGCCGTGGCGGCTGGCGCCAGCGTCTGAGCCAGGCGGTGCATTTCCCATCACGCGACGAGGTGTACCGCTTCATGGACACCGTGGTGCGCCCGGCGATCACCGAGGTTACCGAGGTGTTCGAGCAGAAGGGCCTGACGATCATCACCCAGGAAGACCCCAGCCACGACAACGTCAGCCTGAAGGTCGGCCATGGCGAGGAACAACCGTTCATCTACCAGGTGCAGATGCGCGGCTACTTCACCCCCTCGTTCGCCCTGGGTGGGCTGGGCAGCCAGGATCACCTGAAGAACCGTCGTTACTACCGCGCCGAGGTGCACCTGAGCGAAGGCAGCCAGGACTATGACCTGGTCGGCTACAGCAAGGAGCAGATCATCAACGACATCCTCGACCAGTACGAACGGCACATGCAGTTCCTGCACCTGGTGAGGTAGGACCATGCACGCCGCGCCTGCAAGGGGCGCGGCTTTTTTCAGAACGGCGCGTCACCCAGCACCGTCGCGCGGTGCATCACCCGGCGCTGCGGCCGATAGTCGTCCACCGCGTAGTGCTGGGTCACACGGTTGTCCCAGAACGCCACGTCGTTTTCCTGCCAGCGCCAGCGGATGCTGAACTCCGGCCGCGTGGCATGGGCGAACAGCAGCCTGAGCAGTGCATCGCTCTCGTGCTCGCTCAGCTCGTTGATCCGCGTCGTGAAGCCTTCGTTGACGAACAGCGCCTTGCGCCCGCTGACCGGATGCGTGCGCACCACCGGGTGCGACAGTGGCGGGTTGTTGCGGCGGGTCGCCTCCCAGCGCGCCAGGTCCTCGGGCGTGCTGCCGAATCGCTCGAGCGGAAATGACTTGGTGAAGTCATGCGTCGCGCTCAAGCCGTCCAGCATCCGTTGCAGGGGCGCGGACAGCGCTTCGAAGGCAGCCAGGACTATGACCTGGTCGGCTACAGCAAGGAGCAGATCATCAACGACATCCTCGACCAGTACGAACGG